>NZ_JABRVS010000001.1:1822491-2126240 GCF_013248905.1 Shewanella sp. VB17 | reverse complement strand
CGCTTTAACCGCCTCATAAAGACCAGCATCTTCACCGGGGTGACCCGCTGCTGACATCCAGTTTGCAGACAGTTTAATCCGTTTAAATGACCCAATGTCACTACCCGCTATATTCATGATCGATTCAGCGACAGCCATCCGAGCTGAAGCACCAAAGTCCAATAAGGCTAACGGTGTACGTTCACCCAGTGACATGGCTTCACCAGTATACGAATCATAGCTCGCAGCAGTCACGGCACAATCAGCAACAGGGATCTGCCAAGGACCGACCATCTGATCACGATTCACAAGACCGGTAACACTCCTATCACCAATGGTGATCAAAAATGTTTTTTCAGCGATGGTAGGCAGACGTAATAGACGATGAGCAGCTTCTTTTATATCAATCTTATTTTGATCTAATTCAGGAGAAACCGCTTTCACCGTCACAGCATCTCGGCTCATTTTAGGCGCTTTACCTAATAAAACCTCTAAAGGCAGATCAATGGGCTTATCACCAAAGTGTTGATCACTAAGCGTCAGATGACGTTCCTGCGTCGCGACACCCACAACAGCAAAAGGAGCACGTTCACGCTCACAGATGGCAGTAAATACATCCAGATTTTCAGGCGCGACAGACATCACATAACGCTCTTGAGATTCGTTACACCATATTTCAAGCGGGCTCATGCCTGGTTCATCCGAAGGGACGTTTCTTAACTCGAAGTTTGCACCACGTCCGCCGTCATTCACCAGCTCAGGAAAGGCATTGGATAGTCCACCTGCTCCCACATCATGAATAAACTGTATCGGATTTCTATCACCCATTTGCCAACAACGGTCAATCACTTCCTGACAACGGCGTTCCATTTCTGGATTTTCACGCTGCACTGAGGCAAAATCAAGATCTTCACTCGATTCACCCGAGGCCATCGAAGAAGCAGCACCGCCGCCTAAACCGATATTCATTGCAGGTCCACCGAGTACGATTAATTTCGCCCCCACGGTGATCTCACCTTTTTGAACATGTTCAGCGCGTATATTACCTAGGCCACCAGCAAGCATGATAGGTTTATGGTAACCACGTACTTCCACACCATTATGGCTACACACTTCTTGCTCATAGGTGCGGAAATAACCCAATAAGGCTGGACGACCGAATTCATTGTTAAAAGCAGCGCCACCTAATGGGCCTTCAGTCATGATATCCAAAGCTGTCACGATACGCTCAGGCTTACCATAATCCGCTTCCCAAGGTTGAACAAACCCTGGAATTTTTAAATTTGACACACTAAAGCCCGTTAATCCTGCTTTAGGTTTAGAGCCACGTCCGGTGGCACCTTCATCACGGATCTCTCCACCTGAGCCTGTTGCAGCACCGGGATATGGGCTGATAGCTGTTGGGTGGTTATGGGTCTCAACTTTCATCAAAATGTGCATTGGCTCAGTATGATAGCCATAAACACCATCGTCTTCAGGGAAGAAACGACCCGCTTCATAACCTTCCATGACCGCCGCATTATCGCTGTAAGCGGATAACACGCCATCAGGGGTCTTTTCGAAGGTATTTTTAATCATTTTAAACAAGGATTTTGACTGAACTTCGCCATCGATGGTCCAATCAGCATTAAATATTTTATGCCGACAGTGTTCTGAGTTCGCTTGCGCAAACATCATCAATTCAATGTCATTAGGGTTACGATTCAGTTTGATGAAGTTCTCAACTAAATAATCAATTTCATCATTGGCTAACGCAAGACCTAACTCATTATTCGCCTTCACTAGGGCATTTCGCCCTTCACCTAAAATATTAACACTAGCCACTTCTTTTGGCTCGGTATGAAGAAATAGCATATCGGCTTTATCAAAGTCAGTTAATATCACTTCGACCATACGATCATGGATAAGGCTATGCAGTACTTTTTGCTGTTGACTACTGAGTACATCGGACTCAACATAATAAGCAATACCACGCTCTAGACGATTTATCTTGTTGAGACCACAGTTATGAGCAATATCGGTTGCCTTAGATGACCAAGGTGAGATAGTTCCTGAACGTGGAGTCACAAAATGAAGTGATCCTTGTGGTATGTGCGCTTCAATAGCGGGACCGTAAGTAAGGAGTTTGGCAAGTTGCTCTGTTTCACTCTTATCAAGAGAACCAGACAAATCGGCTAAATGGACATATTCAGCATAAATCCCAGTAACAGGAAGTGATTCATTATCAAATGCTTCCGTTAACTTCTTAACTCTAAACGCTGATAAAGCAGGGGCTCCGCGGATGATCTCCATCACGTCATTTCACCTTATAAATTATAATTGCAGGGTCAGATCAAGCGCCATTATAGGGAAATATTGCCGACAAATCACGCCTAGTGTTTTGTCGAAAACAGTATTTCCTGACAAATACAAAAAAACACCAATATGCCATCAAAAATAGAGATGATTGATATAAAAAATATGGATTTAAATATTTAACACGCTCTTCATTTCTCCTGTTAATTTTTCACTATAGCGCCCTACATTTCACCAAAAATTGGGTTTATCTTAATTTATGATATAATTGTCTGCTGGCTTCGTGAAACAACTCGACCATTGGCGGCGACATCAGGTAACTATGAATAGAATTTTGATCATTTTTCTGACTCTACTATTGCTGGCTAGCTGCCAGAGAGTCGCGGTGGAAAATACAAAATTAATTCCTGATGAGATAGACAAAACGGTATTAAATGTCGGTACAGTCTATGGTTCACAGATTTACATCACAACGGGACAAGGTGAAGCAGGATTTGATTTTGAGATGGCAAGCCGTTTTGCTGAATACTTAAATCTCGATTTAGCAATGAAACCGTACTCTAACATTAAAGATCTTTATCAAGCACTGGATAAAGGTGAGATTGACCTTATTGCCGCAGGACTTACCGATACAGCAACTCGCAGAGAAAACTTCAGATTAGGCCCTCCTTTATATCGAGTTAATCAAGTCTTGGTCTATAAACAAGGCACACATCCACCGAAACACATTTCACAGCTCAAAGAAAGTATCACGGTTATCACCGACTCCTCCTTTGTCGAAACCCTAGCACAACTACAGCATACCTATACTGAGCTGACCTGGGAGCAAGAGAAAGATAAGGACAGCGAAGAACTGTTGGCGATGATTGCCAGAGGAGAGATACCCTACACGATTGCAGACTCCACGACCTTCGAAATAAACAGACGTTACATGCCTGAACTTAGAGCAGGTCTGGTGCTAAAAGAAAAACAAGCCATCGTCTGGTTACTACCCGCAAAGAACAGCGACAGACTGATGAGTTCCTTGCTCAGCTTCTGGCATGACGAGAAGCGTAATGGCAGCTTAGCCCAACTTAATGAAAAATACTTTGCCCATGTAAAACGCTTCGATTATGTCGATACTCGCGCATTTCTAAGAGCCATAGACAACAAATTGCCTAAGTATAAAGAACGTTTTCAATATTATGCTGGTGATCTTGATTGGAGAAAATTAGCCGCTACCGCCTACCAAGAATCACATTGGAATCCCAATGCTCGCTCCCCAACAGGCGTGAGAGGGTTAATGATGTTGACATTACCTACAGCAAAACAAATGGGCATTGAAAATCGCCTCGATGCAGAGCAAAGTATTAAGGGTGGCGCTAAATATCTTAGTGATATTCTCAATCGTTTACCGGAATCAATCCCAGAAAATCAACGTATGTGGTTTGCGTTAGCTTCCTATAATATAGGTTATGGTCATGTTGAAGATGCACGAAAACTAGCAAGTTCAATGGGCTTAAACCCAAGTGCTTGGCGAGACATTAAAGAAGTATTGCCTTTATTACGCAAACGAAAATATTATACAAAAACACGTTACGGTTATGCCCGTGGTAACGAAGCCGTACATTATGTCGACAATATTAGACGTTACTATGATACCTTGGTATGGATTGATAATCAGAACCAATTATTAGAAGATGAACAAGACTTAATTGAAGACGCTAAACTTGCCGAGCAGTTAAGCACAGACCACGACACACTCACTGGTGCGCAACCACAATAATACTAAGCGAGATGACTCATGAAAAGAAGAGCAATAAACACGGTATCAGCAAGACGTCGATCACAATTAAAGTTAAAACATCAAAGAACATTAAATAGGCAAAAACAGTTTTTTGTATTCCTTCAGCCGCTAATTTAATTAAAAAGGGATCAAATACATAGCAAGATTAGCGGTCATCATCCCCCAAAAATTAAATTGAATATACTATTCAGATAAGTCCTGTAATGATGCTAACTTTTGCTGCTGCCTGAGTGCTTTTTTCTCTTTACGTCGACGTTTGAAGAACTGACTCAACTGCTCTGCACATTCAAGTGCTAATATTCCCGATGTGACCTCGAGTTGATGATTAAAAGCTGGGTGTCTCACCAGATCCACCACGGTTCCAGCGGCCCCTGTTTTATCATCATGGGTACCAAAAACTAACCGAGAGACACGTGAATGAACCATCGCCCCTGCACACATTGCGCAAGGCTCTAACGTGACATACAAAGTCGTGTCTAATAAACGATAGTTCTCTATAATTTTACCTGCCTGACGTAAACACTGCATCTCAGCATGTGCAGATGGATCATGCAGCCCAATACAGAAATTAAATCCCGCGCTAATCACCTCATTATCCTTAACTAGCACAGCGCCAACAGGCACTTCACCTTTCTCTTCTGCTTTTTTTGCCATATCCATTGCCATTTTCATGTAATGAATATCCCGCTCTAACTGCGACACAACAACACCTCATAAATAATACTTTTTAAGCGCAAATAAGTGCTTTAGCTTAGATTGATAGTATAACAAGCTTCACCTTTAGCGAGAAAATTAATTACGCATCAGCACTCGCCCCAATTAAAGTGCCATTAACCAATTGACCTGCTCAATACGGGAGCCAAAAAACTTCGCCCCCGCAAGGGTATGGTGTCCATAATCATAAAAAAGCTTTTGATAACTCTCGGTGATCGCATAGCAGACTTCTTTGGTACTATCACATACATAATCCATCCGATCTAGCACCAGGATCTCTTTATATTTAGTGGTAATATCGTCAATTTGACTATTCAGTTGTTTTCTAAATTGATCGGGATCACGATGCTGAAACTGTTGAAAATGTTTTTGGTTTATTTTATGTATATCATTAACTGAAATATTTTCAGCACCCTCATTTTGCACTAATAAGTTAAATAAAAAATCGGCATAAGTGCGATGACCGAACTCTTCAAATTCATAGATGTTTTTAACCAAAGCTGTCTTCTTTCCATCTGCAGCCACGCGCTCAATCACCCGACCAAAGACATCTAAATCCATCGATTTGTACTGAGAAACAAACATTATCACATCTGCTAAACGATAATTGGGTGATTCAAAAAGGGTGTTATCTATATTTGAGATCTCAGAGCCAAAGCGCGCAACTTGAAACTGTGCCATCGTCTGCTCACTACTGGTTAATACATTAAACAGATCTTTAGAATGAGAATTACCGACAAGCAACAAACGCATTTTGGGATCAGCGGCATCAAACCATAAGGTTTTATCGAATACATTTTGATCTACGCCGTAATTATCATCGCCGCTAAGTTCCCTTAATTTACTCCAGCTATTGGCCCCTAGCTCTCGATTATCTGGCTGATAGTCACCAATATTAAAATTTGCATAAATATCACGCGATTTAAAGCCATCATTTAAGCTTAACATGCTGCCAAATGTAATAAAGAATAGGGTGATCACTCCAGAAAAAGTAAAAATAAACTGACGACTGTACGCGCGTTTATTACGTAATGGTTTCTCAATATAACGCCAACTTACATAGGCAAGTAACACTGTGACTAAGCATAAAGTCAGCATTAACCCAGTAGAGGGATCCGTAAAACTACGGTATTTTACGAAGGTAAAAATGGGTTGATGCCAAAGATAGGCACTATAACTGATTAAACCAATGCCAACAAAAAACTTCATACTCAATATGCGATTAACGAAAGTCCCCTCTTGGGCAAACACAATAATAAGCACTGTTCCCAAGGTCGGCACTAAAGCATATAAACTGGGAAAAGGGATGGTTTCATCATACGTCAATATCGCTAAGCAGATGAGACCCAATCCAGACAAACTCAAAACATTATTTAAGCCAAGGTA
The DNA here is from genome assembly GCF_013248905.1 of Shewanella sp. VB17. NCBI lineage: Bacteria > Pseudomonadati > Pseudomonadota > Gammaproteobacteria > Alteromonadales > Shewanellaceae > Shewanella > Shewanella sp. VB17. The sequence continues at coordinate 2,120,080 of NZ_JABRVS010000001.1, read as the reverse complement.
GGAGAGTTTAGGTGTATGGCGACTCAGATAAAAAGCGGCAAACACACCGATTAATAACTCCCATCCTCTTGTGGGTAATAAATAAAAAGAGGCTGTCGGCATATTATATGCCCCCCAATGACCCAAAGCTAAACTAAATACAAACACCAAAGCAAGGACGGTTAACATCCAAGTTTTCCCCATTCGCCACGCAAACATCAGAAACAAAGGGAAAAATATATAATATTGTTCCTCAACAGCCAAACTCCAGGTATGCAATAGCGGCTTCAGCTCAGCTGCTGTATCAAAATAATCACTTTCTAGCCAAAACAAAATATTTGATGAAAAAGTCGCAACGGCTACAATACTTTGCACAAAATCTTCCATGTCCGACGGCATAAGATAAAGCCAGGCGAAGGGAAAGCATGCCGCTATAACAAAAAACAGTACTGGTAAAATCCGTCTTGCCCTACGCTCATAGAAATTAACTAAGCTAAATCTGCCCTGCTCCATTTCTACCAATATAATACTGGTAATTAAATAGCCACTAATAACAAAAAAAACATCGACACCGACAAAGCCACCACTAAAGTGATGAAAGCCTGCGTGGAATGCTATAACGGGGATAACGGCCAAGGCTCGTAAGCCATCAATTTCCGGACGATATTTCACTATCAACCCTCTATTCTAGGATGTCCATATATGCTAAGTATAAGAGAGGTTTGAGGGCTTCGCTAACAATAGAATTCACAGCATAAATAACCCTGCTCACATATCGAGTAGGGTGAGGCGTTACCGCCTCATCCCTCTCACAGAACCGTACGTACGGACCTCGTATACGGCTCCTGCATACTTAACTCAGCTTTGCGCTGAACACATATCCCGTTTTTACATGTCCAAGATTCACTAACCCTGAGCTATCAAACCATTTATTGGGCAGCGCATAGTTTGCTAACGGAATCAGTGAGTTACGCCAACTGTTCATCTTGATTGATTTAAACGGGGGCTTATACCCCATCTGCTTCAACCGTCTGTGAAGTCGCTGTGGCGTTTTCCACAGCTTCAGTTGGACGCTCCTCAACCTACGCCTTAGCCAGCTTGCTATTTTCTCGAACTCCCTATTCGCATTCGCTATCCGAAAATACTGACTGAACCCTCTTAAAATAGGATTCACCGCTTTGATCACTTCGCTTAATGGCTTACCACCATTGCGCTTTGTCATCTGTTTTAGCTTCGATTTAAACCCTGCTAGTTTCTTCGGCTCGATACGTGTGTATCGACTACCTATCTCCACTCCTAAAAACTTCACACCTTCATTGCTGTCTGCTATGTGGGTTTTACGCGAGTTTACCTCAAGCTTTAACTCGACTTCCAGTATCTTCTTCGCCTGCTTGAGTGCATTTTCTGCCCCTGCTCGGCTGCGACATAAAATCAAGATATCGTCTGCGTAGCGCACTATTCTGTGACCCCGTTTTTTCATCTCTTGATCAAACGCATCCAGATAGATATTCGCTATCAGTGGGCTTATTACACCACCTTGCGGACTCCCTACTTCTGTCGCTTGCTTGTGCCCATCTACCATCACACCACTTTTCAAAAACTGAACGAGCAGCTTTAGCACGCTACCATCACTAACTCGCTTTTCGATGCTTGATAAGATTAGCCCGTGGTCTAATTTATCGAAATACTTTGACAAGTCCATATCCACTACATGTTTAAGCTCGTACCGACGCATAAACAATGTCGCTTTGTTGATCGCATCGTGACAACTTCGCCTTGGCCTATAGCCGTAGCTTGACGGGTGAAATTGCTCTTCAAAGATGGGGCTAAGTAACCTGAACTCGGGATAAAAAATTGAACTAACAACCCTCTTTGTGATCAGAGCTCTCGACCAAGATTAATCAATCACGCAGAGGGCATATGAATAATTTAGTGGATATATTTTGTGATGTCGATGATTTTTGTACTGTGTTTATTCCTCAATGGGAACAACAATGTCTAACCGATGGTACTCGCAAGCGTAAGCGCTCTGGCAGAATGGCTATGAGTGAAATTATGACTATTATCATACTCTTCCATATCTCTAATCATCGTGATTTCAAGAACTTTTATACTGGATATTTGGCTCGTTTCTACAAATCTGACTTTCCAAACTTACTCAGTTACACTCGATTTCTCGAGGTCATGCCTAGTGCCGTTATCCCAATGTGCAGTTATTTTTCTTCTTTAAAAAGCGAACCTACAGGCATCGAGTTCGTTGATTCAACGAGCATTAAAGTCTGTCATAATTTACGAATTCCAAGACATAAAACCTTATCAGCTCTCGCTAGCCGAGGAAAAGGTACGATGGGCTGGTTCTATGGTTTTAAACTTCATCTTATTGTGAACCATCAAGGTGGTATCGTTGCAGCCAAAATAACACCAGCGAATGTGCATGACACGAAACCAGTAAAAGAGATGGTCGTTGAATCAATGGATAAACTTTATGCGGATAAAGGATATATTGGAAAAGCGTTAGCAAGCGACCTATTAGAGAGTGGAGTGACTATCATTAATAACGTGCGTAAGGATATGAAAGAAAAAGCTTTATCGCTATGGGATAGAGCCATGCTTTCTAGACGATTTATTATCGAAACAATCAATGATCAGTTAAAAAACATCTCACAAATAGAACATACACGACACCGCAGTGTACATGGTTTCATGCTTAATGTGATAGGTGGTTTAGTGGCCTATCAACTCAAAGAGAATAAGCCACAACTCAATATTACATCAGCTGAATTCAATACGATTTCAGTGTTCCGTTAAACCGATCTGAGGTTAAGTAGATCGTTTAGGGTTTGTTGAACGACTCTATCCCTAATAGTTGGAATACCAAGCAATCTCACGCCGCCATCCTCTTTGGGGATCTCAACCCGCCTGACTGGCTGAGCTTGATATTGCTTAGTGCTGAGTTCATGAAGAAGTTGATCGAGGTTATCACTCAGATTTGAGGCGAAGTCGCTTAGGCTCTGCCTGTCTATGCCGGCCGCGCCTTTGGCTTTCCACACTCTTCTAAATCCTTTATACAGCTTCTCTTTACTCAGAAGTTGCCCGTATAAACTGTGATAAACTCGCATATTCCTCACTGATATGTGTGCTGTATGGGGACGGATATGACTTCCTCAAAGTCGGTCTATTTCACTTTGTTGCTTAGCGTTCTAGCGCAATGGCAATCTACTAAACAGTGACAAAACTACTCCCTTGTACAGTTTCTTAAGCCAGAGCCTTACTCCTAAGGTGACCAGTTCAAAAAGACTTCGATAGCGAATCGACTTGTGTACCTCTGAAAAAAAAACATCTGCTCATTACAGACTTAAAGCACGCTTCCTCCCTTCGCAATATTAAGCGCTTTTGGCAACTTAATACTCCACCAGACTTGATGCTGATGGTCAGCTTGGTTTTATCCTCCACACCATTACTGGGCTTCACAGGCCGAGCCTTACTCACTACTACGGATTCATCTGCCACCTCACACCAACATTTCCCTTGAGTCACCTCTTGGGATAATGCCTCCAGCCCTTATCACTGGAACTGATGCCAGGCTTCCCCAGTTACTGCACTGGCTCCCTATAAGGTATTCCACCCTCAAACACACTATTAGTCTGACTAAGTATTGGGCTTCGCGCTATTTTGCACGCTCACCCACCAATAGTGCCGAAACAGGTTACGGTTAGTTGTGTACACCTCACTTCCTATGGCTTCCTTCAGACCCTGCCGTTAGCCAGCAACGCCCTTGCCATTCGGATTATCTTCCCCTTAGTCAGGGTGATACAGGTTTCTTTCAACCTGCTGGGTTTGCCAGCTTCGCTGGGCAAACAAAAAAAGGTCCTAAAAATGATTTAGGACCTCTCATATATCTGATATTAATACGACAGAGACGGTATTAACTTCCCTCTTCACCTAAATATTCTGAGTTGGATAGGTGCAAGTAATGCAAATATTTTTCATACTGAGTCACGACATCTGCCAAGATCTGGTCTTGATTGAACCCCATCACATCATAATGTTGCCCACCATGCTCAAGAAATACCTCAACACGATAATATTCAGTGTCACCATCGTCAAGTTCACTCTCAATCGGATTGGTAATGGTAAAGGCACGTACACGTAAACCATAAGCAAAGTCATCATACTCTTCGTTAGCTATCACGAAACGAATACGGTTTTCAAAATGCATTAACTCTGCAGGGATCCCTTTACTAATAAAGCTGCTACACAATTTAGTCAAAGCTGGCGTGGCTACCTTATCAATAAAGTCTTGCGCATTTTTTTGACTAGGATGTGAAACAAGCACATCAATATGGTCCTCCCAATGTACATCTGTTTTGGTGAACTGCACACTGGTATTATGCAGCTGCACGCTATTTATCTTAAGCCAGTCATCTTTTAATGCCCTATATAAACCTAAACACATTAAGAGCATCACTAACAGAAATGGCAGTGCGCTTGCAATAGCAACGGTTTGTAGTGCTTGTAGCCCACCAGCAAGAAGCAGTACTGAGGCGACAACACCTTGAAGTAATGCCCAGAAAACACGTTGCCATACCGGCGCATTTTGATCCCCGCCTGATGTTAGGTTATCTATCACCAAAGAACCTGAATCAGATGATGTAACAAAGAAAGTGATCACTAAACACAACGCAATAGTCGACAGCACTGTTGAAAAAGGCATATGCTCAAAGAAGACAAATAGGGCAACTGACACATCCGATGATACCGCATCAGACAAATAGGTTGCACCATGATTCATTATCGCATCTATCGCTGTGTTACCAAATACTGTCATCCACAAAAAGGTAAATGCAGTAGGTACAAATAGCACACCAATAAGAAACTCTCTGATTGTTCGGCCACGTGACACTCTAGCAATAAAGGTTCCGACAAAAGGAGACCATGAGATCCACCACCCCCAATAAAGTAACGTCCATCCACCAATCCAATCATTTTTCTGCTCATAGGCATATAAGTTAAATGTTTTACCAACAATATCACTTAAATACCCACCTGTATTTTGCACGAATGCTTGTAACAGCTCGACTGTCGGACCAAAAAATAACACGCAAAGCAGCAATAAAATCGCTAAGCCTAAATTAAGTTCACTCAATTTTTTGACCCCTTTATCCAAACCAGAAAAAACGGATAAGGTGGCAATGAGCGAGATAACAATGATCAGTCCAACCTGAACATAAGCATTAACCGGCACTTCAAGCAAGTAATTAAGACCAGAATTGACCTGCAATACGCCAAAACCTAAAGAGGTCGCAACACCAAACATGGTGCCTAATACAGCAAAAGTATCAACCGTATGGCCAATAGGGCCATATATACGCTCACCGATTAACGGGTAAAGTGAACTCCGAGGAAGAAGTGGCAGCTTATGACGATACGAAAAATAGGCCAAACTTAAAGCCACCACCGCATAGATAGCCCAAGCATGGATCCCCCAATGAAAGAAGGTTATCTTCATGGCATCTTTAGCCGCTTGAATAGACTCTGGTGTCGCATCTGGCGGCGCGAGATAATGCATTACAGGCTCAGCCACACCGAAAAACATCAAACCAATGCCCATTCCCGCTGAAAATAACATGGCTATCCAGCTTTTATAGCTGTAGTCTGGTTCAGCATGATCAGGCCCTAATTTAATGTCCCCAAAACGGCTCATCATAATAAATACAATAAATATCAAAAAGATTGCTACACCTAAAATGTATAGCCACCCCGCTTTGAGCTCAAACCAGGATTGAGCAGATTGAAAGATGTCTTGTGTCTGTGTAGGCCATATGGCACCGACAATGACCATTAACACAATTAATGAAACAGAAGGGAAAAAAACAGGGGGGTTTATACTTGATTTTATCGACATACAACTCTCGTAAATTAACCAATAGCTGATATACCAAACAAGGTTTAGGTGCTAAACACCCATGACCTTCGTTTGAGTATGACTCACTCAACTACAAGATAATCCGGTCTGCATTGGACGGTGAGTCATCATATAAGTATCTGTATTAATATATTTTTATACTTATATCTGCGCCGGACATGATAATTTGTGAACACCTGTATAAGGCTATATACTCAGATTTTACACTAAGGTTATTGCTTGTTCTTTAAGACTAACACTTACGCTAATACGTTAATTAAAAAAGCAAAAACAACAAATTCCATTAAATAACGGCCAAATTACCAAGCCTAAAAATACTTGGCATGACGCTATTGAATACAATCTATCTATACACAAAGATAGACACACTATACAGGTATTTGATCTTAATTCTACTCCCTAACTTGAATGAAAAATCAGCAAAAGATAGATTTAACATCGGTAAAGTATTGATTAGATAGAAAGTTATACTTCATTACAAATTAAGGTTTTTCTCCATCTCTTCATAAGATATATGGCGAACATCTTTACCTTTTACGTAATAAATAATGTATTCACAGATATTTTGACAACGATCCCCAACACGCTCCACTGCACGTGCAGCCCAAAGCACATCCAATACTTCAGGAATAGAGCGAGGATCTGCCATCATATAAGTCATCAACTGACGAATGATCCCTTCGTATTCTTGATCTATTTTGACATCCTCTTTATGCAGTTCTAGCGCGACCTCCGCATCCATACGCGCTAATGCATCGAGGGTTGCATGCAACAGACGTGTCGCATGGCGGCCCATATTGTCGATACTAACTAACAACGGCTGTTGATTTTTAGAACGCTTATCCATGGCAGATTTAGCGATCCTCACACAAGCATCACCAATTCTTTCCAGATCCGTAATCGTTTTAGATATGGCAAGTACCAAACGCAAATCACTGGCCGTAGGCTGGCGTTTAGCGATAATGCGAGTACACTCTTCATCGATAGTCACCTCCATACCATTAACGACATGATCCCCCTCTATCACCTTCTGTGCCAGCTCTATATCTAATCCACTTAAAGCATCAAGAGATTGTTCAAGTTGACGCTCAACCAGTCCCCCCATCGCAAGTACGCGATTACGAATATCATCGAGTTCTGCATTAAACTGGCCTGAAATATGTTTATGTAAGTTCATATTTTCCATTGCGATTAACCTTTTCTAATTTTTAGCAAAAATGATACTTAACCGTAACGTCCGGTGATGTAATCTTCTGTCTGACGTTTTTTCGGGGTCGTAAAAATAGTATTGGTATCGGCATACTCGACCAACTCACCCATGTACATAAACGCGGTTTGATCTGAGACTCTAGCAGCCTGTTGCATGTTATGAGTCACGATAACCACAGTATATTTAGCTTTCAACTCGGTGATGAGTTCTTCAATCGTTAAGGTTGAAATAGGATCAAGCGCAGAGGTCGGCTCATCAAGTAGTAACACCTCAGGTTCAATCGCAATTGCTCTGGCTATTACTAAACGCTGCTGCTGGCCGCCTGAAAGACCAAAAGCATTATCATGCAACCTGTCTTTTACTTCATCCCAGATAGCCGCACCACGCAACGAAGACTCAGCCGCTTCATCCAACGCTCGTCGATTATTCACACCTTGCAAGCGCAAACCGTAAACCACATTCTCATAGATAGACTTTGGAAATGGATTAGGGCGTTGAAATACCATACCGACATTGCGTCTCAGTGCTGCAACATCCACCTTTTTGTCATAAATATTTTGACCATTTAATAAAATTTCACCACTTATCTTACAATTATCAACCAGATCGTTCATACGGTTAATGCACCTAAGCAAGGTTGATTTACCACAACCACTTGGTCCAATGAAAGCGGTGATCTGTTTTTTAGGTATCTTCATTGAGACATCAAAGAGAGCCTGTTTATCACCGTATTTAAGATCCAAATGACGGATCTCCAGTGCGACTTCTTCTTGGCTTAAATTATTGATATCTAATTGTTTCGTTCTCATGGCAGATTTATCTATCGAAATCATTTCATATCCTATACTTCGTCAAATTGGCTCACTTGATACTGACCATTTGAGGTAAACAAACACACGATAACTGTCCGTTTAATGTTCTAAAGAACGGTATTTTTCACGTAGGTAATTTCGTACGCCAATGGCTGTCAGGTTTAATGACACGATAACTGAAACCAGTAAAAAAGAAGTGGCGTAAACTAAGGGCCTTGCCGCCTCAACATTGGGGCTCTGAAAGCCAACATCATAAATATGGAACCCTAAGTGCATAAATTTACGTTCTAAATGCACAAAGGGAAAATTCATGTCTATAGGCAGAGTCGGGGCTAACTTCACCACACCGACAAGCATTAAGGGAGCGACTTCACCTGCTGCACGAGCTACCGCAAGAATGAGTCCAGTCATAATAGCAGGGCTTGCCATCGGAATAACAATACGCCATAAGGTCTCCGCCTTCGTTGCACCTAAAGCCAAGCTACCTTGACGGACGGCACTTGGGATACGACTCAGCCCTTCTTCCGTTGATACGATCACCACAGGTAAGGTTAATATTGCTAACGTTAATGCAGACCAAATCACGCCTGGTGAGCCAAATGTCGGTGCAGGGAGCGCTTCAGGGTAAAAGAGCTGATCAATCGTGCCACCAAACATATAGACGAAGAAACCTAGCCCAAACACACCGTAAACGATGGAAGGGACACCCGCTAAGTTGATCACCGCAATACGGATCATCTTAGTGACAATTCCCTTTTTTGCATATTCATGAAGATAAACAGCCGCAACAACCCCAAATGGGGTCACAATCACTGCCATCAACATCACCATAAAGACAGTACCAAAAATAGCAGGGAACACACCACCTTCTGTATTGGCTTCACGTGGATCATCACTCACAAAACGGCCTATTGCGACGAACCAATGCGCCAATTTATTCATCAGTCCCATGCGATTAGAATAAGTAACGTCAAGAATAGAATCCAATTTTAACGCCACTTCAATGCCACGCATATCTTTAACAATAACCGTATCTCGACCCGCTTGAGATCTTAAGAAGAAAAACCGTTTTTCTAACACTTGATAATCGCTCTCCAGCTTGCTTCTCTGGGACGCTAATTCATGTTTTCGAGCATCGGTCAACGTATTATCCAATTCGTCCCTACGCTCTTTCAGTCGTAATTTTTCAAGCGCATAATTAATTGAATTAATCTCACTTTTTTGTAACTTAACGGCTTCATCATTTAATTCAACTGCACGGTCAATATGGGATTGCAGCGACGTTTCAAAATCATTAAGCACAAGACGATCACCTTGCTCAATAACAGCAAGCGGATATCCATAAAAATCACCGTTTTTACTGCGTTCTATAACGGCAATATTGTCAGGTTTGGTGCGAGAAATGATATCTGTCGCTAACACCCAACGAAAATCTAAATCAACAAACTCTCGATTCCCCGTTTTAATAAGATAGCGCTTAACGGTTTCACCTTGCGGCAGTTTAAATTTATGCCCCGCGGCAAGCAGACGTTCTGTTGGCACCTCCTCACTATCATAAATTTCGCCAATTAGCGTGTATTGTTCGCTATGCTGGTCATTTAACACCCATTGGTATATCTCTGCTGGCCAAAAATAACTCAAACCTCGCCAAGCAATCATCAGTAGTAAACCAAGAACGGCAATCAAACTAATACTGACAGCTCCACCTGTCATCCAAATCCAGGGAGAACCGGATTTAAACCATTTACCCATGTTTTCTACTCCCTGAAGTATTAGCACACTCAAGCATACTCAATACCCAAGATAAATCGCATTTATCCATGCCCATGACTTCTATCCTTTAACGCTATACTTTGAAAGCTCAATGCTGAAAAAAACATACTAAACCCATATTCATCGCTATCTTAAAGCGAACTGTAACGTTCACGAAGACGCTGTCTTACGATCTCCGCGATAGTATTAAAGAAGAAAGTAAAGATAAACAGAACAAATGCAGCTAGAAAAAGCACGCGATAATGTGAACTACCAATGGCAGATTCTGGCATTTCAACGGCAATATTCGCTGCTAAGGTTCTCATACCTTCGAATACACTCCATTCCATAATAGCGGTATTGCCTGTTGCCATAAGCACGATCATGGTTTCACCGACAGCTCGCCCTAATCCCATCATCACGGCAGAGAAAATACCTGGACTTGCGGTTAACAGCACCACTCGAATCAAGGTTTGCCAGTTGGTTGCACCTAATGCCAAACTGCCATTCGAAAGGTGACGTGGAACAGAGAACACCGCATCTTCAGCGATAGAGAAAATGGTGGGTATAACAGCAAAACCCATGGCAATTCCAACCACAAGGGCATTGCGTTGATCAAATGTGATCCCAAGTTCATTGGTAATAAACATGCGTGAATCACCATTGAAAAAGAAGCTTTCGATAGCAGGACTCATCCAAAAAGAAAACCAACCGACAAAAACAATGATAGGAATGAGCATCAGCTCTTGGTAAGTGTCAGGTAAACAATGTTTCCACCTATCTGGTAGGTTGTGCCATAAAAAGGCACTCAGCAGAATCGAAACTGGCAGTAAAATCAGCAGAAGTAAGATCCCCGGCAGATTGTCTTCAATCAGAGGAGCCAGCCACAATCCGGCCAAGAAGCCTAAAATAACGGTGGGCAGCGCTTCCATAATCTCAATGGTTGGTTTAACCACCGATCGCACCTTAGGTGACATGAAGTAGGCGGTGTATATTGCACCTGCAACCGACAAAGGCGTTGCAAACAACATGGCATAGAGGGCCGCTTTCATCGTACCGAACGCCAATGGCATTAAACTTAACTTTGCTTCGAAATCATCCGACCCCGAGGTGGACTGCCACACATACTTAGGCTCTGGATACCCTTCATACCAGACTTTATTCCACATCGCACTCCACGAAACCTCGGGATGTTGATTTTCTACACTGAAAAGATGTAACTTATGCCCAGCCTCGACAACCAGTGCGTTAGCACGGGGGCTAAAACCTATTTGACTGGGATTGCTCAGGTTAAATTGCCCAGAAAATAGCTTACGTTGACTCGTTGTATAAAATAGAGAAAGTTCACCTTTGTCACTGATTGTCACAAAGCTTTTACGATAAAACTCACTGCCAACACTGGCGAGCGACTCAAGCTTATCAAAGCTCCTTATCTCTTGATACTGACGTCCCTTCTCACCATTAACCTGAAAGTATTGCACAACGGATCCAGAATCATAACTCACCAGTATCGAGCTTGCACCAGCAAGTAAATTCACCTCTTTAACTTGAGTTTTAGCAAGTTCAAGTTCCAGTACTTGCATTAACTGAGTATTTTCAGCATCTCGAATATCGTAAATAAACAGCTTATCATCACTTCTTAAAATAAGCTGACGTTGATCCGGCGTCATCAATTGCTGCTGCACATTTAAAGGGGCTTCCGAAATTATCCCCGTTGACAAAACCCATTCGACCTCTTCGGTCATCATGTTCTCCTCGCCTTCTTGGCGAGTCAAATGCCAAACATTATCATCATCTTGATAAACAAAACTCATCATGTCACTGCTATAACCGAAAACGATGTGATGGAGTGCAGAACCATTTTTATCAATAGTTAATGCGCTTTTACCCGCAGGAAAACGAATGTCTGGTGTGATCACACGCTTATCGTCTGGGTAGGTTAGTCCAAAATTCATTTCTGCTAACAACAGCTGACCATTATCAAGGCCAAGTACAAACCTCTGCTCACTCGGTGCTGACACTGAACTACTTGAAACCTGAGTGCCAGCAGGCAAACTTAATCGATTTCGCTCAATTACTTTACCTGTTTTGACACTGTAAAAATCCACTTGCCCGGTATCTGATACGCGATAAATGAGTTCATTTTGTTCATCACTGCCCACCATCAAGGCTGGTGTAGCATCATTAAACACATCTACATTCATGACAGGACTAACTTCAGCACCATCAAAAATAGGTTTAACCACATATAAAAGATAAAAAAAGATCAATAACAGGGCAACAAAAACCATCGCTCCCCCTAGAGTAACGCCCACCTCAGTGACCTTATCCATTATTGCTCTACGGCTAGCTCCTTTGCCTAAACATAGATCTTTAGCCTTGGGATCAGGTTTTATCGCCTGAATGTCCATTAAAACCTCGTTAATTAATTATCGGTAGACTTTTCGCTGGGATTGTTACGACTGCTATGCTAACAATAGTTAATCCTTTAATTCTGGTGCGTTGCATTATATGACGCAAAGATGACACTAATGTTACAGTGCTTTAAGCCAGAGATAATAATTAATCATAGGAGTTAAATTAGCATGCTACGATACTTAATTACCCTTCAAGTACCGGATAAAAAAGGCCTCGTCGAACAACTCGCACATACTGTGAGCCGCCATGGAGGAAACTGGCTAGACTCAGAGCTTCGCCATATCGATGGCATTTTTGCCGCAATCTTATTACTTGAGGTCCCAACATCAAATTGGGATGCATTAATCGAAAATTTTGAGTGTATTGAAGGTTTAAGTTTAACTTATGCTAAAACCAGCAAAAAACCTCTACTACCAGCACATAAAAGCTACTCTTTAGTGGCTTATGATAGACCTGGTTTAGTTCATGATATTTCAAATAAAATTAGCGCGCTGGGTATTAACATTGAACACTTTAGCACTCAATATGAGAGTGCAGGGCATTCTGGTATCGCATTATTTCGGGCAACTTTTAATGTCGACATGAAAAGTGATGATCAAGAAGAACTCCTCAGCCAAGCACTCTATGCCATAGGTAATGATATTGTCCTAGATAGGATTTGATTACATGGAGATAAAAAGAGAGTGACGGCTCTCTTTTTATGCAAAAAAATCCTCTGTGACGGTCTTTAATATCAACAACCAGAATCGCTTATTTAAAATCAATCAAGAATCACATCAACAATCTGGTAGACTACCTAAAACAACAAAAAAACACTGTCATGCCGAGATCCTATCTCCCTCTTTTAGAGCAAAAACGCACTGACTAACAACCCAGCCTAGGAATACCTAATGTTAGGATTGATAAAAAAAATGCGTGCCACACTGGATGATAACCAGCAGGTACAATACCAACTTCCAATTGGTGATAATCTTGTCGAAATGAACCCACTCATTGGCACAAGGGTGACCTTAACTCATACAGGTAAAATTTGCTGTAGTCACTGTGGCAAACGCACGAAAAAAAGTTACTCTCAAGGCCACTGCTTCGTGTGTATGAAGAAACTTGCAAGCTGTGATATGTGCATCATGAAGCCTGAAATCTGTCACTTTGCACAAGGTACCTGTCGTGAACCTGAGTGGGGAAAAGCAAACTGTTTTGTTCCACACTATGTTTACCTTTCCAATACTTCTGGACTCAAAGTAGGCATTACTCGTCACACTCAGCTACCGACTCGTTGGATTGATCAAGGGGCTACTCAAGGTCTGCCAATGTTGAAAGTATCAACCAGACAAATTTCCGGCCTTGTCGAAGTTGAATTAGCTAAAATGATTGCTGATAAAACTAACTGGCGCACCATGCTTAAAGGTAATGCCCAAGGAATCGATCTAAAAGCAAAAGCCGCTGAACTTCTCCCTGAAGTTGAAAGTAAGATACATGAAATTTGCATGGCTCATGGTGACTATGCCATCGAGAAATTAGATGCTGAAATACAAGACATTCATTTCCCTGTGACTGAGTTTCCAACCAAAATCAGCTCACATAATTTCGATAAAGAACCTGTAGTGAGTGGACTATTACTCGGCATTAAAGGTCAGTATTTAATCTTTGATACTGGCGTAATTAACTTACGGAAATTTACCTCTTATGAAATCAGTCTTCATTGAACACAGCTTTATTGTCAAATAAATAACCAATAGGAAGTGGTTCTTCAAAAAACACTTCCTTTAAATCAATCCAATAGCCGTCAATCACAACGCAATTAACACGAACAAAACACAAAACAAACAAAAATAAAACAGAAGTAAATAAGCTGAGAAAAGAATTGGCAATAGGTATCATTCTCATTAAATTAATGACACTTTAGGACCATTCATGTTACTTAACTTAAATAAGACTGCTATTGCAACACATTGCGCATTGTTTTTTGCCACTTTACCCTCATTTTACTCCATCGCCGATCCTTTGAAAAATCCCCCAAGCAATGACACATCACTGGAGCGTATGATAGTCACAGGAAGTCGTTCAGTAGAGCGAATTGAAGGGGTGCCTTCATCGGTTACCTTGATTAATAAAAAAATGCTCGAACAAGATAGGTTAATGACTTCTGAACTGCAGAATCTACTCGCATTTCGAGTACCAGGTTTAGCACCGAGTACAGGCACCTCAAGCAACTCAGGTCAGACACTTCGGGGCCGTAAAGCCCTTGTGATGATAGATGGTGTACCTCAGTCCACACCATTAAGAAATGGTCAATTAGGCATTAGCTCTATCGATGTAGGAGTGATTGAACGTATTGAAGTGATCAAAGGTGCCACCTCAATCTATGGCAATGGCGCATCTGGTGGGATCATTAACTACATAACCAAACAAGCAAGCAATAATAAAGCGCAAGTGCAAATTGATGCATCAAGTAAATTCAGTGCAGTAAAATTCGATAATAGCTCAGGTTACCGATTTAATGGCTCGGTAAACGGTACTTTAAAAAATGTTAGTTATGTGCTCAGTTCCATTACTGCTGAAACAGGGTTAGAGAGAGATGCCGAAGGAGATATTATCGGCCTAAAATATGGGTTATCAGAAATGAAATCTCAAAATCTGTTCACCAAATTAGGTTATACATTTGATAATGATAAATATCTGCAATTAACCTATAACTACTATGAAGCTCAACAAGATACTGATCTTATCGATGTGGTTGGCAGCGTCAATTCAGGTATCAAAACCTATGCCGTCAAGAACATCACGGGAATAGAGAAAAAAGGTGTACCTCAAGGACCTCGTGGCAACCATAATCTGATGCTAAAATATACCGATGATGAGGTATTTAGTCACACTCAACTCACTATCGATGGCTATATGCAAAAAATAGAAAATATGTTTTTCTTCTCAACCGCTTTAGCAAATCCAAGTGAAGGTTACCAAGGTGGGCAATCATTTATCAAGTCTGAAAAAAAAGGATTAAGAGCCAACCTCACTACTCAATTCGACTGGGATAACATCGAAGCAACCTTTATCTATGGTACCGATGCACTTAATGACGTGAGTTCACAGCCGCTAGCTGATGGTCGGATTTGGGTTCCTGAGATGGATATGCGTAATTTAGCGGCATATTTACAAACTAAATTAGTCATCAATGATGATTGGATACTCAAAGCTGGGATCCGCCAAGACAGTATCCATGTAAACGTCGATGATTATCAGACAATTAAAGTGTGCCGCACCCCCGTAAAATGTTCGATACCTATGGACGTGAAAGGTGGTGAGATCAATGATAAGTCAACCACTTATAACATCGGATTAAGATACAATATACATGATTCATTTAGCCCATTTGTGAGCTTCTCTCAAGGTTCAGATATATCTGACTTAGGCGATTTATTGCGTTTAGCAACAGTCAATGACATTACTTTAATCCGTACTGAAGCCTCTATTGTCGATAATTATGAGATAGGTGCCTCTGGCCAAATTAACGATTTAGGTTACGAAATAGCAGCCTATCGCAGTACATCTGAATTAGGCACTAGCAACGAATACAATGAAGTAACTGGTGTATATCAACCAGTAAGAGCCCCACAAAAAATCTGGGGGTATGAAGCTCAACTTAATTATCAACTACTTAATAATGTAAAGACAGGACTTAGCTACAGTTGGATGGAAGGAAAAGACACTGATAAAGACACTTATTTAGAGAACAGAATCATATCAGCACCTAAATTTACCGCCTTCGTCAATTGGCAACCTCTCGATGAGGCTAATATCGCTATCAACTATATGCATGTCGGTAAGAGAAAACGTTTCGAGCCCATCGATGGTAACTATATCGGCACACAAGGGCCCGTTAATAGCTATAACTTAATCAATCTATCCGCTAGCTACCAGCTCAATAACTGGCAGCTTTCACTCGGGATTGAGAACTTGCTCAATGAAGACTATTTTTCTGCTCGCTCTCAAGCTTATACTTTCGATGGTTATAATACTAAAGGACTAGGCACTACGGTAAATTTAGGTATCAAGGTCAGCTTCTAGTTTCATAAGAACATCATTAGGGTAAATCTTGCCCTAGGGCTCATCTCAATGACTGTATTGCGGGCTTTTTACTAACCCATTAACCCCCTTTTACACTAAATCCATTGAGATTGAGCAAAATGTAAGCTCGAAAGATAAACAGACCCTAATCAAATCCCACAAAACATCCCATCTCATTAGTGAGATTAAATCATCAACACAAGAATAAACTGACATTATTTTTATTAACATAAAATAAACCTTTCACACTAAGGCTTATATTAAACAAAACCTAAAATAACTGATATTGTTTACTTTTTTCTCTGCATTATGTTTAAAACATATTTAAAAAACATTGACAGCCTATTGCTTAAAAAAAATAACCATTGCGATATAATTAATATTAAGTTAACAATAATGAAATAGTAATGTCACAAAAATAAGATGTACAACCTATAACAACACCGAACTAGGGAGTTTTATGAAAACATGGCTTAATATTATTTCACTTATTTTACTCAGCTTATTTTACCCTACTCAATCTCATGCTGCAGCAACTCAATATCCTGTCATACTTATCCATGGATTTATGGGATTTGATGACGCATTCGGAATCGATTATTTTTATGGGATCCCTGAGGCACTTAGCAACCAAGGTGTACAAGTTTTTGTAGCTCGAGTGTCACCCGTTAACACAACTGAGATACGGGGTGAGCAGCTACGTCTATATGTACAATCTGTACTGGCTTATACAGGGGCCGAAAAAGTTAACCTAATAGGACACAGTCATGGAGGACCAACAGCACGTTACGTGGCTAGCGTTAGTCCCGAAATCGTCGCATCAGTCACATCCATTGGTGGCGTTAACTGGGGAAGTCGATTTGCCGACTTTCTCATGGAAAAGATCCCTGTTGACTCTGCGCTAGCTTGGGTACTCAACAATGCATTTAATACGTTATCTGAAATCATCACGCGTGTATCTGGTGGTGGCCAATACCCCACTGGCACATTAGCCTCTACCGCATCATTGACAACCCAAGGTTCGATTATATTTAATCAAAAATACCCTGAGGGCATACCTGAATATTATTGTGGTTATGGTTCGGAAAAAGCCAGCAACGGGGTGAGTTACTACTCTTGGTCAGGTACAAGCCAAAACACACACGTATTGGATCCTAGTGATGTCGCATTTAACGTTATCAGTAGACTATTTGATGAACCTAACGATGGTCTCGTATCAAGCTGTAGCTCACACTTAGGGAAAGTACTTAGTGACAACTACAATATGAATCACCTAGATCAAATAAATCAAATGTTTGGATTGGTCAGCTGGAGTGAAACCAACCCAAAAATCTTGTTTAAAGAACATATTAATCTTCTCGCAAATAATGGCTTTTAATCATGCTTCCCAAAAGGGAAAATAAAATACATTTGCGCTTCGCAATAATGAATATACTGCTTTTAAGCCTAATATTCATTATTGTCATAGAACCCATGGATCTCTATATGCAACAGTCATTTTTTAAAAATGATGAACCATATAATAACAACCTAGTTGCTTTACCTACCGAGAACGATATTGTCATAATACCTCCTGAAAATATCATTGACATTGAGTTAACACAACTGAATATCGACCTCGAACTAAGGTGGCAATTTGATAAAATCATTCATGCCTATCAAGAAACCCAACAATCGATATTATCACTGCTAAACATTCTCGCTAAGCAGCTTGAATTAACTTCTGCTTCTCATAAACAGTTATTGGATCTTTTTTATCGATATCAAGATTACAAAATAGCCTTAGTTGCGATAAAACAACAAGGACCTAACTTGCTTAATCAACTTGATATTGATGACGTCCTGACTTTCATAGAACTTGCCCATCACACTCAGTTTGATTATTTTTCTGAAATTGAAATAGATGCTTTTTTTTCAAATGAAAATACATATGATAATCAAGCCATTGAAAGAATGTCTATCCTCCAAGATAATACGCTTTCTCGCGCTCAAAAAAACAGTCTGATTGCACATCAAATCAGTCAAATGAACGAACAAGACAGGCAAGTGTATGAACCTAGTTTACACGTCTTTAATATCTTCGATAGTTTTGAAGATAAAAACAGTATTATCAATGATTTCAAACCTGATGTCATGGAGCGAATTACCCACTTAAGGAAAGATGAATTAACGTGGAGAAACAGGGTAATTAAATTCCAAAAATTTCAAATGGAGAGCAACAATAAACACATGAGTAAAACACAAATTAAAGATCTTATAACACATTATCGCAATCAACACTTTAGTCAAAATGAACGTAAACGATTACAAGTATTCATTGATAACCCCACTCTATTTGATGACCGTTAACACTTGGTGTTAATGGTGCTAAGAGCTCAAAATCAAATCGCTGGCACCGAAGTTAACATAGCAGAAATAAACTCATCAAAATGTTGTTGACGTACCGCTCCATCTCTTTCAAAATCAGTAAAACCTTGAGCTAATGCACGCCAAATGGGCTTTGAATCATTAGGATTAAACAACGCCACCAACACAGAACCTTTCTCATACTGCTTCATATCAATACCCACAGTAGATAAACCAGGGACGACGCCTGTTTTACTTAAAATCTCGTCATCACTCATTTCAGAGCTCAGTGCTAAGCCAAACCCTAGCATAAAATCTGGCGAGTCATCATAAGATACGAGCTGGTACCCTTTAAGTTCCATTGCTTTTTTCAAAGACTGCTGCATATTAACAATGACTTTATCATGCTCGATCCTATCATTTACGACTACTTTAGCCAGTGTTGGATGCCAAGCAAAAGTGGCGGTATCAGCCGATATAAAACGAAGTTCACCTGTGACAACCATTGCCGTTCGAAATTGACTATGCTCAATCAATTTCGATGTACTACAGGAACTTAATGTAACAACAAGCAGTAAGAAACACATTTTTTTGATCACTATCAAACGCTCCATTTTATTATTTCCCCCATACTAATTAAAGTAAGGTTAACCTAAGCTGACTCATTAGACAGTCATTCTTTAGACGGATAAAAACAGTTTGTCAAAAACGACGCTGAATCAATCACGTTATGGTATTGATTAATATTACTGCAGGGTCAAATTAAAACGTCAATTAACATGGCCACGATACTCTTGCTTGTTACAAACATCCCCCTTATGATCGCTGCTTACATCAAGACTTTTCGATCTTATTTAGAAAAACGGCATCGATATAAGGCTGGTACACATGACACACAAAGAGCAAAACACAGAGCTACAAATCATTGCAACTCACACCCAAAACTGGGTCGAACGTGTAATTATGAAATACAATATCTGCCCTTTTGCACGCCGTGAAGTAGAACGCCGTAGCATTCGCTATGCCGTTACCGATGAATCTAAAACACACAATGTACTCGAAGCATTCATCAAAGAATGCCAGTACTTAGATGAAAACCAAGATGTTGAGACGACATTATTGATTATTCCACGAGGATTTGAAGGTTTTTATTCTTATTTAGACCTTGTTGATATAGCCAATGACTTACTGGTTGAACAACATTACGAAGGGGTCTATCAGCTTGCCAGTTTCCATCCTGATTATTGTTTCGAGGGTGAGCCTATGGATGAGCCCTCTAACTACACTAACCGCTCACCCTACCCGACTTTACACATTATTCGCGAATTGAGCATGGAATTAACCTTAGCTAATTATGATGATCCTGAATCGATCCCTGAGCGTAATATTGCTTTTACACAGAAAAAGGGCAGTTCATTTTTTGCTAAAATATTAGCAAGCTGTATGGGAAAAGCATCTCACTAAAGATGGTTAACATTTGATTCCATTTTATTATACATAAATTAATTGTCATTAATGTGATTGACTCACTGACTTTAACTGCATTAACTTGATAGGTGTACAGGCGACTTCTGCAACCCGATACTCGATGGCACTTTCACCTAACAGCTAATTTTACTGACAATCAATTTAGCCACTCGTATCACAGAAGTAACTGACCTCTTCTATAAGGTCTATGCCTTAATCTTCGCAGTTTAAGGAACAACAGTAATGAGAAACTTAGAACTTTTCAGCACAGCCACTGTCGATCATTTACTTTGGTCAACAGATGAAGACATAACTCAACTTAATTCACCCGCTTTATCTATATTTACCGACTTTGATCATTCTCAACCTATGGTAATCGATTCTGCTACCAGTGCAGTAAAAACATCAGAAATCATGGAAAAAACGCACGCATTCATGCGATTAGTGGTTGATGGTAGTAATAAATTTTTAGGTGTGATAACCAAACACCAGCTATTACATCGTAAAATGGTTAAAATGGCCAACAAATTCAACAGTAACTTAGATGAAATTCTTGTCACTGACATGATGATCCCTAGAGAAGCATTGTTATCATTAGATTATGAGCAACTTACATCAGCAAAAGTCAGTGATGTTGTACGGTCATTACAAGAAAATGGATTACATCATATTTTAGTCATCGATCATCAACAGCACCATATTAGGGGCTTAATTGCTGCTAACGATGTAGCTCGTAAACTTAAAGTCCCTATTAATATTGAACAGCCTCCTTCATTTATGCATATTTTCAAGGCTGCAATTTAATCCATATCATATAAAGCAAAAAACACTCATTTGTGTTTTTTGCTTCTGGATCTTACACCAGTAAAATCGTATTACTTTTCCACTGCTTCTTTCTCTCATGTACTACCAACATTCATAATCAATAGCTTAAGATTAACCTGTGTGCTTAGCTGGCTCATTAAGCGTATTAAAGAATCGATAGAGACACTCGAGTATCTCACCTAACTCAGTATTAACGATTTCATTTTGTGCCTGATCCTCCTCTAACTTAATCGATGCTTCATCAGCTAAAGCCATCAACTTTTTCTCCTGATCATCTTCTAAGCCTAAACCAAATAGCATACCTTCCAACTTAGCTAACATGCTTCTCATTATCTCTTGAGAATGTTGTTCATGAGCGATTAATCGTTCGGAAGTCTGCTGTATTTGTCTTTCTGTCAGAGAAATAACTTGTGTAAATATCTCCTGTTTCTGCGCCAACATTTTAGTCCGACTAGCCAAATTAGCTAGCTGAACGTTGGCAATGTCCATCAACACTGCCAAATGGTCTCTAAACCTGCCACACCGATTTTCATCATGTAGCGGCATATCTTTAATCAATAATACAATATGAGGGTCCCTGATGATGGTCCTGATCCCAATGCTTAAAATGCGTTCATTGTGGTCAGCAAAACGAGTCAGTAATTCTGATTCAATGCTTCCTTGTTCACAGCCAGCGAAAACAACCGTACCAGTATCGACACGAGACACCGCATGCATACCGAAATTGAGTAAAATATTATTAATAGCAAAACCCACATTTTCAGCAAGATCAATTGACTGAACATCTTTTATAAATTGCACAACTTGACCCAGCTCACTACTGACCGTCATCGCCTCCATGGCGACAGCCATTGCATCTGAAGCCGACTGCTTTGCAAGAGTCATTTCTCTACAATGACTTAAACAATCATTAACCTTTTCATGTAAGTCTTTAAGCACAACAGGCTTAATTATATAGTCATCAGCACCAGCTTCAAATCCTGTAAGCCTTTGCTCCACTGTATCTAACGCTGATATAAAAATGATAGGCAGATTTGCTGTCGTGGCATTCTTTTTTAAGGTCACACAAACTTCAAAGCCTGAAATCCCTGGCATGTCGACATCAAGTAATAGGAGGTCGGGTATAGACTCATTAATCATAGCAAGGCAAGCTTCACCGCTTTCCGCTTCGCTAATCTCATGTTTATCTTCAAGCATCCCTCTAATGACTAAACGACTTACTGGTTCATCATCAACAATCAAAATTTTTGTTGCTTGTGTCATCGTTAATATTCCCTTAATTTAAAACTTGTAGTTTCATGAACAATGAACAATGAACAATGGTAATATACTTCAGATAATAAGCCTGACTGCTTCAGTAAAGTGTCCAAAGGCTAAATTGACATCTTGACTACACTAATACCCATACGGTATTTGATCATGGAATATTGAGAGTTTAAGAATCAAACAAAAATCACATCGCTTCAGCTCAAATGCTGAGTATTTTTTGCTTCAACAATACAATTTCTTCCTTGTTCCTTAGCCGAATATAATGCTTCATCAGCACGCGCAAGGAGTTGTTCAAACTCTTCACCTTTTTTCAGCTCTGCAATACCAAAACTGGCCGTTACTGATATGTTTTGGGGAATTAATTGCTCGATACTCACCCTCAACTGCTCTGCTTTATCCTTAGTGTCTAGCAGTGAGCAATTATCCAGTAATATGACAAACTCTTCGCCCCCAAATCTGGCAACCACATCTTCCTTGCGATTATGGTCAAATAGAACTTGAGCCACAGCTTTGAGCACCATATCACCTGACTGATGACCAAAATTGTCATTAACTTGCTTAAAATGATCAATGTCTATCATCATCAATGATAAACATCCACCATGACGAACAATATGTGAAATTTTATTGGTCGCAGCTTCAATCAAATAATGTCGGTTATACAGATGAGTGAGCTGATCATGTAAAGCCATGCTTCTAAGAGTATCACTTTGCTGCTTCAATATGATTTGCGTGTCAACGCGAGCAATCACAATCGCAGGCCGGATCGGTTTCGTTATATAGTCAACAGCCCCGAGTTGTAAACCAAACTCTTCCTCTTCATCACTGTCTTTACCCGTCACGAAAATGATAGGAATATTTTGCGTTACCGAATTGGCTTTAAGCTGCTTACATACCTCATAACCATCCATATTAGGCATAATAACGTCAAGTAAAATCAAGTCTGGGATGGGATCGTTTTCAGCTAATTCCAAACAGCGTTTGCCATTAAACGCCACTTTCAAATTGTAATCCTTTTGTAAACATCCGGCCAATAACTCAATATTAGTCCGCGTGTCATCGACTAAAAGAATTGTCGCTTTATCTGTCATAAATCTGAGTTCTCCCCATTCAGTGCTGTTTTGGCTAACTGACGGTTTAAGTCGTTTAAGCTTATAAGCGCTTCTTGATAATCATAATCAGCCAGTTGAGATAGCAAATGGTCACATATTGCCTGAAGTGACTTATCCTTTGTTGCATTAGCCAAACAGCTGAATTCATCAAGATCGATATAACTTCCTTCTACAAGCAGTTTTTCGAGTCGATGTAAGCTTTGCTTAGTATCCTCTTTTGACATAGGGGCTTTTACATCATGATCCACTCCTGATAGCTGCTGAAATTCAGCTATTGCCAATTTCAACTCCTCATAGGCTACACACAATCTCGGTAAATAACTTTGCGCTTTGGAAATGTCTTCTTCTTTCGCTGCTAACTCAATGTTAGTCGCTTGCTCCATGAGCAATTCTCCGCTGACATTGGCTGCAACACCTTTTATCGTATGTGAGACTTGCCTTATCTCACTTAAATCCTCATCCCTAAGTGCACATTTAAGTGCTTCCATTCTTGGAGGCATATCTTCATTAAACAGATGAATTATCGAATTAAAGAGCGATTCCTTGCCCATAGCACGTTTCATTAAACTGTCTCTATCCCATAACTTATGTTTATCAGTCATCTTATTACCAATTATAGAAGCCGCTTGAATATTAGGAGTAAAATTTAGATTTTGTTCATTTTCTTGCTTAGCACTATCATCAACATCTAAATGGTCCTTGGCATTATCAGCAACAAGCCATTCATTCAATTTGAAATAAAGTTTATCAGGATCAATTGGCTTCGTGAGGTAATCATTCATTCCTGCTTCAAGACACTTCTCCTTATCACCTATCATTGCATTCGCCGTCATCGCTATAATGGGAATATCTTTATTCTCACTGCCTGCTTTACCTGCACGTATCTGTCTGGTTGCTTCATAACCATCCATTTCAGGCATTTGGCAATCCATTAACACTAACGAATAAGGGACATCATCAGCATCACATAACATCTTAATCGCTTGTATCCCGTTATCAGCAACATTAACCGAGATCTTAAAGTCCTCCAGTACTCCGATAGCCACAAGTTGATTAACGTAATTGTCTTCTACAAGTAAAATTCGCTCTTGTGAAGAAAACTGATGAGCCATAGCTTCATGATGACTTAACGTTTGCAGATAATGATGAGTAATAAGAGGTTTTGCACTAAGTAACGCTTCACCCCCTTCACTGATAATCGCTAACGCATCAAATAAATCAGACGTGGTCGTCGGTTTAGGAAAATAGGCACTAAAGCCAAGTTCTGCAAAAAATACGGCATCACCAATTTGAGACATTGATGTCATCATCACCAATTTTATAGCGTCAAATCGGTCATCCGATTTTAAGCGACGACCTAACTCTGCACCATCAACATCCGCCATCTGCATATCTAGAAATGCGACATCAAACTGTGGCAAAGTAGAATGTTGATCCCTAGCAGTACACATCTCTATCGCTTGAGCTGCACTCGCCGCACCTTCGACACTCCCCCCCCAGAATAGCAACTGTTCCATGATCACTTCCCTGTTGGTTGCATTATCATCGACTACCAGCAAGTGTAACTTTTCAATATTGACGCTAGGCACAACAAGTTGGGCTTGTTCACTTAGTCCTAAATTAACTTGAAATTCAACACAAGTACCTTTTCCGACCTCGCTGCTCAAACTCACTTCGCCCCCCATCAGCTGACACACTTTCTGCACTATTGACAACCCGAGCCCAGTGCCACCATACTTTCGAGTCGTCGATGCATCAACTTGACTAAAAGAGTCAAACAAAAAAGGAATTTTTTCCTCAGCAATACCTATGCCTGTATCAGAAATCGTACACTTAAATAACCAACCTGCACCATTATCTCTTCCTGTTAACTCAGCCTTAATTAGCACCTCTCCTTGAGTCGTAAATTTAATCGCATTGCCAACAAGATTTGTCATTGCTTGGCGAAGACGACTTGGATCGCCTGCCACCGTAGAGTATTCGATCCCCTTAAGATCTAAGATCAATTCAAGCTGCTTATTTTGCGCCTGAAATGCCATTCCTTCAGCAAACTCACCCAACATCCCTCTTAAATTAAAATCTAAATTTTCCAGTTCAAGCTTACCTGCATCTATTTTCGAATAATCAAGAATGTCATTAATAAGCGTTAATAGTGATTTGGCGCTCGACAATGCAATACTCACTCTACGTTTCTGATAATCCGTTAAATTTGTATTATTCAACAAGCCGAGCATTCCTAAGACCCCATTCATCGGAGTGCGGATCTCATGACTCATGCAAGCTAAAAATTCACTCTTCACTTTTACCGCTAGATCAGCTTGTTCTTTGGCTAAAATTAATTCTTTTTGCGTCTTCATTCTTTTGCTTATATCATGAAAATTCCATACCCTACCGAGGAGCCCATCATCTGACTTCATGGGTAATGAAACTCGCTCATACACCCTACCATCGACAAATTCTAAGGTATCAAATTCATCACGTTCAGGTTCACAGTAAAGCTGTTCAACTTTTTCAATAAAGTACTCAGGATTAATCAATATATGTTTATTTTCAAAAATAAAATCAACATGATCTTGCCCACTCACCACCTCACTTTCCCACAAAGTCATATAGCTTTCATTATACTGTAATACCTTACCATCGAGACTTGTCACCAAGACACCGTTATTGGTAGATTCAAGCATCGAGTGCATCAAAGACAGGGCTTCTTTGGTTTTAATTTCAGCTAATTTTCTCTTAGTAATATCAGTTCTAATTGCAATGTAACTTTCCGGATTTCCTTGTGCATTATTAAAAGGAGCTACCGTTGTATCAACCCAATAAAAGCGGCCATCTTTAGCACGGTTGCAGATTTCCCCATTCCAAACCTTCCCTTTAGAAATCACACTGTACATGTGTGTAAAAAAAGATCGTGAATGACGACCAGAATTAAGCACACGGTGATTTTTCCCTATTAACTCCTCTTCTTGATAACCACTAATTTCTGAAAAACGTCGATTAACATACGTAATCATGCCTTTTACATCTGTCACGGCTACAATCGCATGCTGATCTAAAGCAAATTTTTGGTCTTCCAAATTATTCAATGCTGTTTGAGCCTGTAAATTAGCTTGATAAAGTGACTCCTCATAAGAGTTTTTAGCCAGTAGCATTTCATTAAAAGCATCGACTAATTGTGATATTTCATTCTTGCTGCTTATCTTTATTGGTTTAACCTTCTCGCCTTTAGCAACATCTAAACTGGCTTGAACCAATTTTTTTACGGGTTTTGTTATCTTTCTTGCCACAAAAACTGCTGAAAGAATAATCGCTAATATGATGAGTATGAGTATTGTTAAGGTCATGTTTGTGAGCCAACCTATCTCCTCAAGTGCTTCATCTCGATCGACCTCACTCACCAATAGCCATTCAACACCAGTCAATTTCACAACATGATGTAAACCGATCACATCACGTCCATTAGGCCCCATGTATTCAAATGCAAAACCATCTAATTTAGATAAAAGCCTTTGCTCTGAAACATCACTAAGATTTGTGTTTTCTCTAGTGTTCAGCCATGCCCTAAATTGAGCTGTATCTATCGATTTGATAGCAACCTCATCCCAATTATTTTCAATGGGTGATAACAATAGACCACTTTCATCAACCAAATAGTGAGTCAATGAACTTTCGCTGTCTACGGTTGAATGCAATGATCTAAGGAAATTTTCGAGCTGTAACTGGATGGCGAATACCCCAATTATATTACCTGCTGTATCGAGGAGGCTTAATGCGATAAAACTAGAAATAGGTATTGATGAAAGCGGGTAACGCTCTATGCCTGAAAAACTCGCCTTACCTGTATTTAAGGAGTGCTCAATACTGGCTGAAAAATGTGAGCTTATAAGTGTTTTACTGAAAATATTTTCCCCAAGATCTGCCTCTCTCGCCACAGAATAAATAATATTGCCATCTGTATCGATTAGGTATATATCATTAACATCATCATATTCACTGACTAAGGTCACAAGATGATGATGATAATCTCCCCTTTTTTCAATCCAATCAGCACTTCTCACATACAGTGCTAGTGGTTGCTCACTGGCGACTAAACCAGCTCTCAATGAGAGCAACATTTGTGGAATTTCCCGAGATTTTGCTTCAACTTTTAAATTAAGCAATCGATAATTAAACCAATTCTGAATAACTTGAGTGGTCAATAGCGATGATTGCGTCAATTTGTCTTCTGCCGCATTAACCAAACTCTGTTTAGCTTGCTCGTAACTAAACCAAGAGACACCAAGAAGTGGAATAAGTGAAAGGGCAAGAAACCACAATGTGAGATCCATTCTAAGTGATTGATATTTTTTTTTACCACACTTTCCTTGCTTAATTGAACTCTCATCCATACAAACTCAACACCTAAATTTATTAGTAAAAAATTATTATTTTTCAACATGACAACTATTTTTATATTAAATCGGCTACAACCAAGTTCTATTCCCATTGAGTATACAAATTATTCAATTTGAGTTTAGCCGAGGACTGGATGTTTTTCATATTTCCACCTTAGTATTTACCTAATCAATATAAAAATAATTAACATGAAACATGATAGCGGTGATTGTTGTACTTCAAACACAACTCAAACCAAAAATCACAGCCCCTCATTCAATACGACTCTGAGCTTTTGCAACTTGATATGCAGTTTGCAAAAAATGCTGCGTTACATGGCAAGTAAAACTGTAATCAACTGTAATCAACTGTATTTAAATATAAAAAAAGTTGGCACAAACTCTGCTTATTACTAATAACTTAGGTTAATAAATGAGGGAACACCAATGAAAAACATAAGTAAGCTGATACTGGTTTTTAATGCAACTTGGCTTTGTCAAAGTAGCTGGGCAGCAGAATTTAATACTTGCCCCACTGAAGCTTTCATTATTCAAACTCCTTCTTCTGTTCCGAAAACATATTCCGTTGAACTTTCTACGGGCAGCTATGTTATCGCGTCAGAGGATATGGGGATCCTTAAAAGCTATAATGGTGTTGGTTTTAATTATCATGATAATTACATTTATGGCTGGGATTATCAGAACAATACCTTAGGTAAAACAGGGAATGACTACCAAATTACCCCTCTAAATATCACCAAAGATACTGATTCAACTGCTGCCGGGAATTTCTTTGTTGGTGATATCGCCATTGATGAAAATGTTTGGTATGGGTATAAACGTAATAAAGGCATGTTCAAAATACCGTTGAACAACCCAGATAATTATACAATGAGCCTAGTCAATGGCAGTAAAGCCAATGCCAATTATAACATTACTGACTTTGCCTTTCACCCAACGGATGGCTATATCTATGCCGTCAGTAATGGTAACACGGGTAATTTACTCCAAATAGATCCGCTGACGGCTGCGTCGACTAACCTAGGAGCCGTTTTAGTCTCATCAGGATCAAATTTTACTTTCGGAGCGCAATTCTTTGACCCCAATGGCATTCTCTACCTCAGTAATAATAGTGATGGTAAAATTTATCGCGTGAATGTTGGTGATGCTGCGCCTAGTGGTGAACTATTTGCTTATGGCCCCTCCTCATCAAGTAATGACGGTGCTCGCTGCGCCTTAGCTGAGGTTCCTATCGGTGACAATGTCGACTTTGGTGATGCGCCAGATAGCTATAAAACATTGATGAGTTCTAATGGAGCAAGACATTCCATTGTTGATGATTTCTACCTAGGATCAGGAGTCGATAATGAATCCAGTGGCTACCCTGCACCATTATCAGATGACAGTAGTGATGCCAATGATGACGAAGATGGGATCCGTTTTCCCACTGGATTCGAGCTTGGCGAATCAGCTCAAATCTTAGTGACAGCGACTGGCAGTGGTGGATATCTCAATGGCTGGTTTGATTGGAATCGTAATGGTATTTTCGATGCTGATGAACATGCCATATCTGCAGAATCACTCAATCAAGGAAGTAATATCATCAACTTAAATGTGCCAACATGGGGCACAGAAGGACTATCTTGGGCCCGTTTCCGCTTTAGTACCTTAGCCGATATCGGCCCTACGGGGGGGGTTGGTGATGGAGAAGTAGAAGACTATCAAATCACTATCACAGAAACAGGCGTAACGATTAACTATTACCCTTCATCTTCAACTTTTACGTCCATCGCCTATGAAGATCTCTACCCTGATCAAGAAGATTACGACATGAATGATGTTATTTTTCACCTAAGATTTACCGAATATGTCAAAAATGGTCAAGTCAGACGTGTCGAATTAGAAGGTCAATTAGCCGCTATGGGAGCCGCTTACCACAACGGGTTTGCTGTTCAACTGCCTGGGATAGCCAGAGGTAATATTAATGAGTCCTCCATTCAATGGAGCATCGATGAGATAGTGCAAACCAACTCACCATTAGAGTCTGGACAAACTAACGCTGTGCTTATATTCACCCAAGATCTCTGGGATCACATCACACTAGCAACCGGATGTGATTATCTCCGCACAGAAGTAGGTTGTGGCACCAGTTACCGTACCACGTGGAAAATGCGTGTACCATTTGAGAACGCAATACCAATCTCTGATATGCCTGAATTTCCATATGATCCCTTTATCTTTGCTACTCCAGGCACTGATCATGGTTTAGCTGCAAAAAATGTTGTCGGTGAACTACCTGGACGCAAACTCGAAATTCACCTCAAAAATAAAGCACCGACAGATAAATTTGACACGGCTTATTTTGGTGCAAGAGAAGACAGATCAGACCCAAATAATGGTCAATATTTCCTCAATGAAAATGGCATGAGTTGGGCACTAGAAATACCCGTTACTTGGAAGCACCCATCAGAAAAGCAAAGGCTGGATATCGCTTATAGTGAGTTTCTAGATTTTGCTGCAGACAAAACAGGCAACACCAATAAAACTTGGTACCTCAATCCAGATTTACAACTTATTTTTCAAGATTAACACCGAAAGAGAAGGAGTGAGAGATGAAAACATTAACTAAGCTTATTAACAGATTAATAACTAACAAACTCATGCATATATTCGCAGTAGCAATCACAATCCAGATCATTTCAGCCTGTGGCGGGGGCAGTGACAGCTCAGAGAATAACAGTACACCTAGTGTTGTCACGACAACACCACCAACACAAGAGTTAGAAATCTTGATCTCCCCCACCTCATTAGACGATCTTGTTGTTAACTCCGATAATAAAATGCAAGCAGCATTTGAACTCATGGTGGCCTTAGATATTCACTCACAAAAACGAGGATATTTTTCACTTTGCGATGATTATAGTAATGATAATAACAGCTATGCAGTTAACTTTGAGTCATGTCTTTACCGTGGACCTTTGGTCAATGGCAAACTAGATACCAACTTAAAAGTGGCTAACCACAATGGTGAATTGCTGGCTGTCATTTGGTTTTACGATGATACATCACCACAATTTCAACTCTGGCAATATGATACTGATCTTGAGCAGCAGTTACTCGTAGTCAATTAATCCGTACTTGACGAAAAATCTGTTGTTCATTAAGTGACAACATCAAAAACAGCAAAAGCGCCGCTTACTGGCTGCGCTTTTACTGCATTTTATGTTCCACACAGATAAGTAAGATATCAGGATTCGATAATCTCTCTTTGGTCAAACCACAATAATAATGGCCATCTCCCTTTGTGTGATTATGATGGCATGTTTGACACTGACCGAAACTTTTAAAGCCGTTAACATCTTGAACTTGCCTTAACAAGGAGCCTAATAAATCAGCAGTAGCACGCATGTCATCTTTTGATGAATGCTCACTAACAAGCTTAAGTAACTCAGCTGGAATAAGACTCTCTACTAATTTTTTACCCTGTTCGCTTACCGACAAATGCGTGACTCGTTTATCTAGTTTATCTGCTGTTTTCAGTACCAGTCCTTTTGATTCTAAAATTTTGATTGATTGCGATACCGTTCCCTTGGTAAGCCCTAAAAACTCAGTGACCGCTTTGGGTGTGTCAGAGTATCGATTACAACTGACTAAATAACACAGAGCATCAAACTGTATCGGCTGTAAACCAAATTCAGCGAGTCGGTGACGTGATTCACTGCGCAATAGGCTACTGAGCCGCTCAATGAGTTGTTGGATAATTAATATGTTCATATCAGTATGGTATCGAATCAAAACTTTGTTGACAAGACTATTTATCTTACAACCACAGCCACATTAAAATTAACATGCAGTTCAACTAAGGTTTCATTTAACACATTGGTATGCTAAAAACCCAACCTAAAAACCTTAACTGCAACCTTTAAAGTAAAAAAACAACTTAACCTCATAAAAATACATAACCACCAAAATATTAACTAACGCCGTAAATATAACAAGGAAGATTAAATGAAAACCCAACTCGCAGTCGCCATCTCTGTGGCTTTGCTGTCTGCAAGTATTAATGCACAAACAGTGATAACCGCCAATGGAGCAACTGTTGAACTGAATATTCCAGCATCATTAATCACTCAGCAGTTTAGAAATACTTTAGGCACAATTAACAATACTAAATTGATGCCTGAAGCAGGGTTAGGTGATAAAGAATATGTATACATTATTCGACTCAAAGATGCTGCGGTGGCAAATTACCAAGGACACATTTCAGGACTCGCAGCCACCAGTCTAGCTTTGGCTCAAAAGGACACACACACCAGTAACAATCAGCGAGGTAAATTGAATGTCTCCAAGGCTGAAGTCAAAGCATATGTCAGCTACCTAAAATCAAAACAACGTCATTTTTTAATGCAAGCACAAGCCGTAACGGGTAACAGTATTCAAGCAGTAACCCAATTTAGTTATGCTATAAATGGTATCTCGGCTCGCATGACCCAAGATCAAGCCATTAAGCTGTCCGAGCTGCCTGCAGTTCTGCATATTGAACGTGAACGTCGAGAACGTCTGCAAACCGATGTCAGCCAAACACTGATAGGCTCTGCACAGGTATGGAATGGAGCAGCGGCGGCGGGTACTCAAGCTATGGGAGAAGGTGTCATCGTCGGCATTATTGATACTGGCATAAACTCAGATCATGACTCATTCGCCGATGTTGGCCAAGATGGCTATGATCACTCCAATCCATGGAGACAAGGTGTTTATGTTGGAGATTGCCAAACAGATTTTATCGACATGTGTAACGATAAACTTATTGGTATACACAGTTACCCCGAGATCACCAACGACTATGATGATGAAACCGTATTTGGTACCACTCCTCCAGCTAAAAACGGAGAAGATTATGCCGGTCACGGCTCTCATGTCGCCAGTACCGCAGCGGGTAACATTTTAGTTAATGTGCCTTTAGTTGATGGAGAAGTAGGAAAGCTTGAAAGCGATGGCGTAAACACTGGGCTCGAATTTACACAAATCTCAGGGGTCGCCCCCCATGCCAATGTGATCGCTTATCAAGTTTGTAGTCCAGGAAACCCTGAAGACACATACCAAGGCTGCCCACCAAGCGCCATACTCAAAGCATTGGATGATGCCATTAAAGACGGGGTCGATGTGCTTAACTTTTCTATCGGTAGTGGCGGAAACCCTTGGAACAGTTCAATCGAATCAGGATTTTTAAGTGCACGTAATGCCGGTATATTTGTTGCTGTTGCAGCAGGTAATACTTATCAAGACATTAAACAAGAACCCGGTTCAACCATCAAAAATGCCCCTTGGTACACCTCTGTCGCCAACTCAACCCATAATCGTGACGTTGTGAAATCGGTGACTTTTAATGATAAAGACTATTTTTATATCCCAAGCTCTTACCTCACTCAAACAGCCACTTTATCAGAAGTATTAGCCTACGCTGGCCATATTGACGCCACGAATATTGAAGGCTGTCACTCTTTTACAAGCAAAGCATTCAACAACACCATTGCCCTGATTAAACGCGGGGGGTGCAACTTTAGCATTAAGGTCAATCACGCCATCGCAGCTGGCGCCAAAGCCGTTATCGTATTTAATAAAGACGGTGAAGGTAATACTAGAATGAGCATGGGAGGGCTAGAGGCGAGTACTGTACCTGCTGTATTTATTAGCAATCTCGATGGATTAGATATGATAGCAGACTTGACAGCTAATCTGACACTCGAAGTCAGCATAAATCAGACGCTTAACATCACTGAAAAAGAAGCAGATGTACTGTCTCCGGGCTCATTAATTGGCCCTAACACCACCAATGATGTCATGGTTCCTTTCCTTGCAGCCCCTGGCAGTGATATCTATGCCGCCTATTCTGATCAACAATTTGGTCATGATATAACAGGCACTAATCCTGCCGACTTCACTTTGATGTCAGGCACTTCGATGGCAAGCCCTCATGTGGCAGGCGCTGCAGCATTACTAAAATCTGTGCATCGACATTGGACGCCGGATAACATCCGCTCGGCACTGATGTTAACGGCAACCACAGCTCAAAAAATGAAGAAAGCCGACGGTAAAACCCTTGCCGATGCATTTGATGTTGGCTCGGGCCGTATTCGTGTTGATATCGCCGTACAGACAGGGCTTATCATGGATGAAACCGCACTCAATTATGAAATGGCTAACCCATTATTGGGTGGTGATCCCCGCACACTCAACATTCCAAGCATGGCTGACTCTCAGTGCGCTGATATTTGCAGCTGGACACGAGTG
Source organism: Shewanella sp. VB17 (assembly GCF_013248905.1). NCBI lineage: Bacteria > Pseudomonadati > Pseudomonadota > Gammaproteobacteria > Alteromonadales > Shewanellaceae > Shewanella > Shewanella sp. VB17. Next base: position 2,086,232 of record NZ_JABRVS010000001.1, on the reverse strand, counting down.
GTGACCGCAACAGGGGATGGTCTCTGGAATGCCCAAGGTAACAGCATCACAGAAAATGTCAATATCACGGTCTCACCAACGACTTTTTCTTTAAAAGCGGGCGAAAGTCAAACCATTATCGTGACTGCTGACGTTGCCGATATTAGCGATAACTGGGCTTTTGCGCAGCTTGAGCTCACATCAGCGACACACCCAAATGCAAATATGCCAATAGCGGCTAAAGTAGCAAAGCGTAACTTACCAAGTCAACTTACCATAGAGGCATCTCGTGATGCCGATGAGCAAAACTTCTCAGGGTTTAAAGCAATAGACCTTCCCAATCTTAGCGCACAAGTCACCAACTTAGCGCTAAATGATAGTTTTGAAGGTAAAGTCAAACAAGATTCTAATCCCTTCAGCGCCCTAGATGATCTCAATGATGGCACGCAGGTATTTAACTTTACTGTTAATGATCATGCCCTGTATTTCAAAGTAATGATCAACGATAGCAATTCACCCAATCTTGATATGTACGTACTGCTAGATAAGCAAGACGGCAGTGAACTCAGTATGGTGAAAGAATCAGCCTACGGGGGGTCTAATGAAAGCGTGCAGCTCTCAAAACCTGTCGCAGGTATATATCGTGTTGTAATTCAAAACTATCAAGCTTCTGCTCCTGATGCTGAAGATAGTTTTACTCTGAAACAGCTAACCTTGTACGATAATGATTCATCATCAGATAACTTATCCCTTAAGTTGACCGGAGATAGCAAAGATTTTTCGTTAAACTTAGCCTGGGACAGCAAAACCAAGATGCTAGCAGGTGATGAAGGCATGGCCCTCGTCACGCTGATGAGCTCCAATAAGAAGGTGGCAAACGTTTCTCTGCCTGTTATCTTCAAGCGTAAAGGCGATGATGTGATCATGCCTTTAAATGACTCAATCTCTGGAAACTTAGTTGTCGGTGTCACTAAAACCGTGAGCAGCAAGATAGCAGCCAACAACACCCTAGAGACCCGCTCCTACAAACTGACAGCCGAGATACCAGAAAACCATAAGGTCATAAACATCAGCCATGACGGTAAGCTTAATGCCAACACCATTAGTTGGCATGTCGAGATGATAGTGGGTATGGCAAGCCAAGATGTCACATTTGATTTATTACCCCTTAAAGCCAGTACAGATAATCGTCTAATTTTATCTAATATTGTTGAAAACTCGACGGCAAAAAAATTAGAGCAAATCTACAGCTTTAATGTCACCGAGGCTAAAGTTGAAACGAATACTAACCCCACCACTGATACAAACAACACGACTAAAGGTGGATCATTAAGCTGGTTATCTCTGCTACTGCTACCTTTAGCGTGGAGACGTCGTATGCAAAGTTGACTATTTAAGGTAATAATATAAATGAACAGAGCCAAAACTTAACTTTGGCTCTTTACACATTAAGATAACTTACCTAAACCCATCGATTAATCCCTCTAACCTTAACCAGCTAGATACACCATATCCATTAAACCTTACTGCTTACCCTTCTCTTCGCACTGATTAAATACTCACCATTCACACAAGCAAAATTGACATAAGCAAGGTGAAAAGGGTATACAAGGTGGGTTTCGAAGAATTTATTGCTTCAGATATTAAAAACATAAAAATAGTCTATTGCACTTTCGCTACAGTGAATTACAAGTAACACAATTAACCATGTGTTCATAACAAGATAATCACATATGCATCTGACATTAAGACTATAAAATAGGGTAAAAACAATTTTTCTGTGACGACACTTGTCTCGCAGGCAATCACAATTTGAAGGTGGATTAATACATGAGCGTAACAAAACCACAAGGGACGATGCTCGGGCATCCAAAGGGATTATTCCTGTTGTTTACCACAGAGTTATGGGAACGATTTAGTTATTATGCAATGCGGGCCATTTTGGTGCTGTATTTAGTCGATAAAGTGCAGGGTGAAGGTGGACATGGATTAGGTTGGACTGGCGCCGAAGCGATTTCTCTTTATGGTACATTCACGGGGTTAGTTTTTTTAACCCCGCTGATTGGTGGCTGGTTAGCCGATAATATTCTCGGCCAGCGCAAGGCCATCTATATTGGCGGCGCCTTGATGGCAGCAGGCCAGTTCATCCTAGCCGCACCACACAGTTGGGTGCCTGGATTAGAAGTAACCGCATTCTATATCGGTCTAGGGACGTTAATTTTAGGAAATGGTCTTTTTAAACCAAACATTTCAACCATGGTGGGCGACCTCTATGAAGAAGGTGACAATCGCCGTGATGGTGCGTTTACCATTTTTTATATGGGCATCAATATAGGTGCAGCCTTATCTGGTTTTGTCGTTGCTTGGGCCTATACTCAATTTGGTCATGCCGAAGTCATTAATGGTACTGAGGTCTTTATCAACAACTGGCAAGCAGGCTTCTTCTGTGCAGGTGTGGGTATGGTTTGCTCACTCATCATTCAATTTTTGTTCGCTCAAAAACTATTAGGTGACATTGGCACGGTGCCTGCCGCAAAACTTGAAATACAAAAAGCTGCAGCTAAAGGCAACACACATAAAGAACCCCTCACCCAAATTGAACGTGATCGCATTAAAGTGATCATGGTCATGGGACTTTTTACTGTCATATTTTGGGCAGGATTTGAGCAAGCCGGTGGCTTGATGAACTTGTTCACTAATGATTTTACCGATCGCACCATTGGCACATTTGAAGTACCTACCACTTGGTTCCAATCACTTAACGCCATGTTCATTGTTATCTTCGCACCTGTAGTCGCCACCATCTGGATAAAATTAGGTAAGAATGAGCCAAATTCACCGGTTAAATTTGCTCTCGGCTTAATCCTGTTAGGTATCGGTTTCCTATTTATGATTGGTGCCGTCCTAGAAATGGGTGGCGATGCAAGCGTAAAGTCAAGCATGTGGTGGTTAGTCGGCGCATACTTCTTCCATACCATGGGTGAGTTGTGTTTATCACCAATTGGCCTTTCTATGGTGACTAAATTGGCTCCACTGCGCATTGCATCATTAATGATGGGCGCATGGTTCCTATTTATGGCAGTTGCAAACAAAGTTGGCGGCGTGGTTGGTTCACTTATTGGTAGCCACGGTGCAAGCAAAGAAGAACAGCTTGTCAACGCGATGTCCATTTTTTCTGGTATTGCGATTACGGCAGCCATTTCAGGTATCATCCTTTACTTCATGGCAGACAAGTTAGTTGACTGGATGCATGGCGCTGAAGACAAAGCACCTCGCAGTGAAGAGCAAGCGCTTGAAGAAGAGATCGCTATCACAGCAGAGCATGAAGCAATAAGACGTTAATACTTGCGGATCTTGATATGAATATAAGCCTTACTTAATATCGTAAGGCTTTTTTATACCGATTAAAACAAGAATACCCTCAAATGATCTAAGCTAAAACAACCGTCACAGTCGGTTTTTTTCATTCAAGATGTTAAAAAGACAATTGCACATACCCGCCCGTTGGGAGCTGAATATCATAGGTGAGACCCAAAAATTGATCATCAAGTAGCATCTGTTTATGTTCAGGCGCACTAGATGAAATACAAAGCTGCTCTCCGGGCATTAAGGTCCTAAATTGAGCACTAGGTTGTCCCCAGTCTAAAATGCCTAACTGCAGAGAATCCGGTAGTGCCAAGGGAGTTAGCCCTTCATTATTACGAATATAACTCCTCAAACCATGTCCAGCTTGAGCGATTGATACCCTATATTGAGTCAGCTCAACAACCACATAAACAATATCAATAAAGATCTCTAAACCTGACTTAGTCATCCTATCATTTAGGTAACAAAGCATATTGTAGGGTTCGATAATGGCTTGTGTTGATCCATCACGGAAAAGTTTCAGTTTCTGATTCACAAAGCTTTTCAAAAGCACGCTACCAAAAGCAGCACGATTATCCTGAGGATGAAAATGTGCCATATACATTACCAAATGTTTATCGCCAACATTGGCAGTATCAATAAAGTAAGCACTCACCTCATCGTTCTTAAATAAGCTGTAATCTATTTTAGCTGTAGGGTAGTTTATCTGGGAAGGAGGAAACAGCTGTTGTTGTACATTTTTCGCAGCTTCTGCATTTTGCTCTAGCAAAACTAAATTATCTTGTAACTCCTGATAAGAAAGCTCTTCCATGTCTTTAAGTTGCACATCTTTCATGTGCCTATCATCGAGACATTGTTTAATGGCATTTTCAATCAGAAATAAATCAGCCACTGGCTTAACCAAATAATCACAGGCACCAATTCTCAGCGCTTCGACAACATCAGCCATCACTTGGTTGCCTGATATCACAATTGAAGGCACACTTGGGTTAATTTCAGACATTTTTTTGAGCATCACTAACCCGCCCATAATCGGCATGCTCAAGTCTGCCAGTACAATGTCAACAGTATATTGCTTAAATTTATCTAACCCTTGTTCTCCGTCGTCAGCTTCAAGCACTGTCGCTCCACGGCTATCGAGAAAACTCGCTACAATTCGACGAAAGACAGGATCATCTTCAACAAGTAAAACAACTAACTCATTTAGTGCCATTAAAGATCCTTTTATAGAAAGTTTACGTCTCTGTAGGATAGCTGAACAAAGCGGTGAATGAGATAACGACGTCATCTATTTCATGAAGAGCATCGTGGTAAGTGATGATGCCGTTAGTGCTTAAGCTATTAACAACATTAAACTATCACTTCTCGACATAGTGCTTTTAACTAGTCTAGCTCGTCAAGATACTCATCGAGAAGTTCATCCTCATCTAAATCAACAGGTACATCTCCATCATACACTTTATAATCCATATGTTGAAAGTAAGCCTCTTTCACAAAGGTATAAGGATCGAGTGCATTATCAATCAATCTTTCTTGATCAATCACTTCTGCACGTTTATGGAGACTATCAAGTCCCCATTTCAGTAAAGACTGCCAAATGGTAAAATCAGCAAATGGGAAGTATAAACCGTCAACCCAGTCAAATGCGATTTCTCTGGTGACATAAGGTCCTAAGAAAGGAGCCATAAAATAAGGACCATTTGGTACTCCGTAATAACCCAGTACTTCATTAAAAGCATCTTGTTTACGCGGTAATCCCATCATATCAGCTACATCAATGATACCTAATAAACCTATCGTCGTATTGATGGTAAATCGTCCACCGGCATTGGCTGCCCAACCCCATTTACCTTGTAAGGTATTATTCACAAGAGAGCTAGGCTCATCAAGATTGGTTATAAAATTATTAACTCCTGTTTTTACAGGTAAAGGGACATAGTCCTTATAACCATGAGCGACGGGCCTATAAAAATAACGGTCCATAAATTCATAATTAAAATCCCACATAGCCCGATTGAATCCTTCGATAGGGTCTCTAGGATCGTTATAAGTAACGGTCACACTAGATCCTGCCACCTGACTAGCGATATCATTCGTTTGTTGAGGATTTGGGTCGACAATTTGTCGACTGTCTACACTCGACATACTTTCAGATGAAACTTCCTGTCCTGACACAGAAAGAGGAGAGAGGATAAACGATGCTATAATCAGCATGATTTTATTAAACTTCATATTTTTCTCTTCGATCACACAACTGAATTCATTTCAGTCATTTTTAGCATCCAGTCAATCAAAACTAAGAGTTCTCTTCGTTTATAACGATAAGAAAGCATCCCTAGAAAGAAACAACTAAACTAATGAGTATGGTTATATTGTAAGTGCGCTAAGGATACTCGGCAAAAAAAATAGATCAATTGTTAAATGAAGAAAATGATAAGTACGAATGCAAAACAGTGAGAAAAACCAAATGTCAGATCAATTCAAACAGATAAACACAGACAACAACACGAATGCCCATACTACTAATACTGCATCTTCATCAAGCCTTAGACTCCCATCCGCTCCATCCACACACGCCATAAACGCACCAAGTTCAAAACCGTTACCCGTTATTCAATCTCAATTGATAAAACCTGACACCATCAAGATGACATCAACGATCCAACAAATTTCCATTAAAGGAATTAACTTCAATATTCATGTTTTACCAAATCAAACCCAAAAAAATATTTTTTCCGCTGCAGATTACCTTCTTAAAATAGCAGTTGACCCTATATCAACTGCGACCACATTGCATCAATTAACGACGTCGATAAGTCAACTGTTGGCGCTAGGCAACATGATTACATTTGCATTGCCATTGGAGATTAAGCAGTTAGTAAAAGCCAGTGATCTCAATCTTAATCAACTGAAATTATTAAGTTCAAGAAATGGAGGTTACCCTCTACCTTATGCTCAACTCATTGGTAGGGATCTCATATTATCAAACGGTTTAAAAATCAACCTGCCTTCTTCTATCATGTTACCTAGTAAACAATCGGCCAATTCGCGCCAAATATCCGTTCTGCCTAGCGTACACTTCAGCAATAAAAAATGGCAGTTAACCTTAAAGCCGATTATCACTGAAACCGATATCAAATTATCCTTCACTGAATCGAGCAAAAAATCAGCACAGACACTGGAAAAAATACCATTACTCCAAGCAAAACCTGAAATCGCGAGACTTTATACTCTATTAGTCAAACCATTAGAAAAAATATCCATGAAAGACCCATCAACGTCAATGAACTCACCAAACGCATCTAAGCCTATGACACCTCCAGCACACCAACATGCCAACCTTCATCAAAACATTAACACTCACTTACACACTGAGGCTAATTCTCACCAGCAACGACCACAAACTCAAGTTGACTCTTTACATATTCAATCAAATGTAAAACCAGAGCAGGATCCTAGGAAATTGGTGATTAATGAAAAAAACGCTACCCAACAAGACTCGAAACAAACGTTAATGTTAGCAGCGTTAAACAAAGCTTTTGGTAAAGCGGGTAGTTTACCTATTGAGGTGAGTAACAAGCAAGAATCACAACACAACCTAGCAACGTTACTAAATAAACTCATACCTCAACTCACGCCTTCTACCTTAGTCTCGTTAACCAATCCTAATAAAATACAAAGTGAACTTATAGGGCAACTACAACTAAGCTCACCACTGGATATGAAAGTACTCGCGAAGCCATTATTATCACATATGAGCTCTCTATCCATGCTATTTCACCTTCTTCTTGGCGTGAAAGAAAGCCCATTAAATACCTACCAAGAAAATAATAAGATAACAATCAGTCAGATCACCTTAAATTATTTTCAAAAGCTTCAGCAGAAAGCAGGAACGAATCATTCACTGCTTTCTATGCTCGATAAAGCAGGAACGACTGAGGCGGTAGGGAAATTAGTCAGCAACTTAAATCTATATGCTCAAGCCAGTGGTGAAATGAATGGGTCAACAAACTGGTATTTCACCTTACCTTACTCTTTTAATCAACATCAAGACAACCTTGAAGGTCACTTCACTCAAGAGACAAATAGCAATAAATCTGTTAACTGGAAACTACAACTGAAATTTAACTTACTGCAGGGGCCGATTTTAATCAAAGCGCAAGTCAATGAAGCACGGCTAAATATGACGATTAATGCTGAAAATACGGAGCAATTAAAAAAAATAAACAGCTTACTTCCCCCTCTTATCAAAAAATTAAGCGACATAGGACTCACACCGGAAAAAGTATCAACACAATATTCAAAACTTCCAGCAAGTCTACTGCCAGGTGATCACTTCTTAGTGAAGATAAAAGCATAAGGGAGCAACTAAGGAAAATAGATGAATAACAAAAAAACTAAACAAGCGATTGCACTGGGTTTTGACGGTAAAAATGCCCCCAAAGTCACAGCAAAAGGAACTGGAATTGTCGCCGATGAAATTATAGCATTAGCTGAAGAAGCGGGGATACATATACACAAAAATCCCCATCTCAGTGACTTTCTTCAACGCTTAGAACTTGGGGATGAAATCCCTAAGGAGCTGTATTTGCTGATTGCAGAACTCATCGCTTTTGCTTATATGCTAGATGGTAAGTTTCCAGAAGAATGGAACAATATCCATAATAAGATAATAGAGGAGGTTTAACATCAAAGATATGACAGGACCTATTTTAAGTTTGTCCGCTAATCGTTACAATAAATGCAATTAAACCTATTCCGTTAACTTTTGCAGTGTAATCTAATGAGTAATTCAGCCTCAGCTTTTGGTATTTCACACTCATGTATCAACTCTTCAACACCTGCACCTAAGTCAACCATTTTCATCGCTCGGGTATAAAGCTTAGCTTGGGGATCCTGTTGATTAGTTTCATCCAACCTCGCATCTTGTTGAGCAGCTTTCTTTTCAAGCTCCTGCATACGCCGGCCAATCCCAATCGTGCCGCTCCTCAACTCTTGTAGTTCACGCTTCATCGTTTCACCTTGGTGATCTGTTTCTTTTAGTAAAAGCGTTAGCGCATCTATTTTAATGTTTAGTTTTTTGAGTTCTCTATGCTGGTAGAGTAATAAACCCAAATAGGCTATCACACACATAAATACAGCGAATAATATCTCATTACCAATCATATTTTTATGACTCTACATTAAAACAGTAATCAGTCTCGAATTACCAGAGACGGGCCTCTTTTGAGCTTGGTTTTGCCCAAGCTCAATACATTTAATCAAAGGCAGCGCAAAATAGACTTAACTGCGAAACACACAGCCACGAAGGCTCACTAAGCAAACCCATGCAAGTAATTATCCCTAGCGTGTCATTTTTTACGTAAATAACGACACAGACTAAGGTTTACAGACAACTCAACAAGTACTGTCGGCAAAAATTCCAAGCATCTGCTACCGTTAGACTTCCGTTACTTCCATCCACTCTTCATCAGATAATAACTTATCAAGATCAACAAGAATAAGTAACTCGTTATCTCGGTTACTCACACCTTGGATAAACTTAGCACTTTCTTCTGTACCTACGTTGGGCGCATTATCAATTTCAGAACCACGTAAGTAAACAACTTCAGCAACGCTGTCAACAAGAATACCTATCACTTGCTTTTCAGCTTCTATAATAACAATACGACTTGAATCATCCAACTCTGAAGATGCTAATCCAAAACGAGAACGCGTGTCTATCACTGTGACCACATTGCCTCGAAGATTGATAATCCCCAACACATATTCAGGTGCTCCAGGTACAGGTGCTATTTCGGTATACCTCAATACCTCTTGAACTTGCATGACATTAATGCCATAAGTTTCATTATCAAGCCTAAATGTTACCCACTGCAACACTTCGTCATCTTTATTTTTCGCCACTTGTTTTGCGTCTGTCATATTTACCTCAGCCAACAGGATCCTGACTACCTAAACCTGAATTTAATAACTCAATGAGTGAATGCACATGCAATATGCCACACATCTGCTCTTTTACAACTCCAGCCAACCAGGGACGTTTACCCGCTTTATTCCGCCAATTGACATCCGATTTCATGATTTTTACCGAATTAACTAAGGACTCACACGTTAACCCCCAGTTACTATCCTCTAATAATACAACATATTGATAGTTTACGGATTCAGCTAATGTATCATTATACTTCTCTGGCATAACCCAAGCACACGTATCAACAACGTTTAATTGTGAATCCCTATGAGTTTGGACTCCTTTATACCACGAAGGCCGCCCCATAATATGATTGAGCTTCTCAAGTTTTACTATTCCCCCTAAGCTTATCAATGGCACTGCCAATGTTAACCCTGCCACCTTAAAGAATAGTACTTGAAACTCATCATCGAGAGTTTCAAGTAGATTTTTTGTCACTTTAGGTCGAATTTCACCAAATTTTGTCTCAAAATCGCTCTTCTCTGCCTGTTTTGATGCCTGACTTTCTTGAATTAGGCTCTTAACTTGCACTTTTTCTGTCAGCTTTGTCTCGATGCCACTACGTTCACTCTTTTTTATCGTCGCCGTATTGACCACAGGTTCAGATTTAAGTATGGGTTCAAGTAATTGCTCCAGAGCCTGTTTATCTAAATGAGGATTCAGTGCTTTTATTTCAACATTAGTATTTTCCGACTTAGCTAGTATCTGAAGCAAAGTATTTTGCTCACTCTGTTGCTGAGTACATTGCTTAGGACTATCAATAAGAGACAAATCAAATTTATCATGAGATATTGCCTTTCGATCTATAACACTGAATGATTTTTCAGTCCTGATTTGGACCGCTCCCTGTAGATTTTTAAATCGAGGTACATCAAATAATGACGCGTCATTTCCCACCTCATTATTTTCCTCTTCTAATAACAGAGAAAAATAATCTAAAACAGCATCATCAACTGAGCTTGACATGAGGTAATGCTCCTGTCAGTAGATATTCTAATAATCTTTCGTATGCTTTAGTCCCACGGCTATTGACTGCAAAATGTGATGCGGGAAGGTGAGCTAAACTCGCATCTCTAAACTTAGTATCAACAGGGATCACATCTGGCCATAGTTGCTCTTCATACTTTTGGCTTAAATTCTGTAAAGCGGCTGATGACGCTTTTGTACGACGATCGTACATCGTCGGTACTATGGTAAAACGATATCGAGTTTTTTTTGTCCTTCCCATTAAAATCATAGTTTTAATCATTCTATCTAAACCTTTAATCGCAAGAAACTCTGTTTGGACAGGCACTATAATATGGTCGCTCGCAGCCAAAGCATTAACCATTAATACACCTAATACCGGTGGACAATCGATTAGTGCAATATCGTAATGATTTTCTACCAACAAAAGTAATTTTTTTAATATCAGCCCCATGCCTCCTTGATGTCCTAATGATCTGTCTAAGGTTGCTAACGCCATTGTTGATGGAAGCAGATCAATTCCTTCTACAGCTGTTAACACAATATGTTGTTTAATTCGCTCTGTTGTAAGCTGCTTATGGTCTAAAAAAAGATCGTAAAGAGAAGACGTGAGCAATTCAGAATCAATACCCAAATAGTACCCCAAAGAAGCATGAGGATCGGTATCTATCATTAACACCTTCAAACCACGCTTCGCAAGTGTCCCTGCTAAACTGGCTACCGTTGTTGTTTTACCAACACCTCCTTTTTGATTCGCTATTGCCCAAATTTTCAAAAAAACCTCAACACTATTATTATTAGTACTTTCAACTAGTCATTCTCTCGAGTTGTCACTCTAATTCCACCATGAGGCAAAACGATAATTTTTACACCTTCGGCATTTTCTGAAACGGTATGTGCCCCTATAACTTGCTTAGCATCAACACTCTTATCAATATTGTTAACATTAACAATCGATAATTTAGAAACAGCTTCACTACCTTGAAGCAATATCGATATGTCATCCTTATTACCACTATTGCTCATTAATAGCTCATCATTAGCATTCAACTTTAGTTCATCAAATATCTCTATTTCTGTCGCTAACCGGTCCGAATTCTGAGCCTGATTGAACAATCCAACATGGTCTTTTTCAAGCCCTGTATCTGGACCAAAATTTACTTTAATTTTTTGTTTAGGCTGAGCTTGAACTAATAGTTTTTTTGTCGCCTCTGGGTTTTCAGACATCCATTTTGCTACTGCTTCAGCATGTTCATCTGGTACCATAAGCAGTACTTGACTACTTTCCAACCGTTCGATATCTAATGCTAATAAAGTATTCTTACGCCAAACATCTAAATATAATAACGTTAAGACGAATACAGCAACTGAAAGTAAAAGAATCACTACAATAGAGAAAGTATTCAACTTCCTCTTAGGCTTAGCCATTAGATGATTCTCGTAAAATAGCCTCTGCCATCTGTTCTAATCCAATAGACTGACTTGAAATACCAGCTGTAGTGACAGCCTGTGGCATACCATATACAGTACACGAAGCTTCATCTTGTGCCCAAATGGTCGCACCTGAGCTTTTTAGCATGCGCGCACCTTCTCTACCATCGGCTCCCATTCCCGTCAAAATAACGGCTAAAGTATCCTTACCTAATATTTTTGACACAGAAGCAAAGGTGATATCAACAGAAGGTTTGTAATTCATATCTTCACTACCCGCAACCACTTTTAAACGACCATGAGTGCCAGCACGATCTAACATCATCTGCATTCCTCCAGGAGCAAGGTACGCATGTCCTCCTTTAAGTTGATCACCTGATACAGCCTCTTTCACCTCTATTTTGCACTGCCCATTTAATCGAGCGGCAAAAGCAGGTGTAAAAGCTGCTGGCATATGCTGGACCAACAAAATAGGGTGAGGGTAATTTTGTGGAAATTGAGTCAGTATTTTTTGTAACGCAACGGGTCCTCCAGTAGACGTACCAATTAACAAAATTTTATATTTTTTACCTGAAGCCCGATTAAACGTATTAGCTTTAGTCGCAACATTAGTACTAGCACGAGGTAAAGGAGTTGTGTTTAAGGGTTTAGAGTGAGATTCTGGTACTGATTTAACAATCGGAGGTGTTACAGAGCGATACACTCTTCGACGCCCTATGGTCTTTATTCTTTGTTGTAAAAGACGTATGCCCTCATCTTTATTGGTCGCAATATCTTCAAAGCGTTTCGGTAAAAAATCTAATGCGCCAGCATCTAGCGCATCAAGTGTGGCTTGAGCACCATCATGGGTTAACGATGAAAACATCAAAATGGGAACGGGTGAATTCGCCATAATTTCACGTACCGCTGTAATACCATCCATAACTGGCATCTCGATGTCCATGGTAATAACATTTGGTTTAAGCTCCGCAGCCATTTTCACCGCTTCTACACCATTTACTGCCGTTCCTATCACTTCCAAATCAGGGTCTTTAGAGACTATTTCACTTACCCTTCGACGAAAAAAACTTGAATCGTCAACAATAAGAACTTTAATGCTCATTCAATTTCCTATTCGCATATCATTTTATTTTTTTGCATAATTATTTAATAATCCTGGAATATCTATGATAAGTGCGATACCACCATCTGATGTTATAGTCGCACCAGCCATTCCCGGTGTACCATGAAGCAAAGTACCAAGTGGCTTAATAACCACTTCTTCCTGACCAATTAAAGAGTCGACCACAAAACCAATTTTCTTGGTTCCTAATTGAACAATAACAACATGGCCGTGCTCTTCTTTACCCTGTGAAGATGTGCTAGGATTGCGACTCAACCAACGTTCAAGGTAAAATAGTGGCACGGCTTTTTTTCTAACAATAACAGTTAACTGACCGTCCACTACATTGGTTTTAGTTAAATCTAAATGAAAAATCTCACTCACACTTGACAAAGGCAAAGCAAATACTTGCGTAGAAACTTGAACCATTAATGTAGGCATAATCGCAAGAGTTAAGGGAACTTTAATCTTTAAGACTGTCCCCTTGCCTTTCAAAGAATCGATATCAATCGTACCATTCAATTGAGCAATACGAGTTTTGACCACATCCATTCCAACACCGCGCCCTGAAATATCTGAAATTTCAACTTTAGTAGAAAAACCAGGCGCAAAAATCAAATTATAAGCTTCAGTATCAGACATTCTGGATGCTGTATCTTCATCCAACACACCTCGACTAATGGCGATCTCTTTTAATTTAACAGGATCCATCCCTGCCCCATCATCCTCAATTTTAAGTAAGATGTGATCACCTTCCTGACTTGCAGAAAGAACGATAGTCCCTGTTCGAGGCTTGCCTGTAGCCTCACGATCATCAGGCATCTCAATACCATGATCAACGGAGTTTCTCACTAAGTGAACTAAGGGATCGGCGAGTGCTTCCACTAGATTTTTATCTAAATCGGTCTCTTCACCGATCATCTTAAGGTCAATTTCTTTTTTCAAGGTACGCGCTAAATCTCTAACAACTCGAGGGAATCTGCCAAATACTTTCTTAATTGGCTGCATACGCGTCTTCATCACCGCACCCTGCAGATCAGCAGTAACTAGATCTAAGTTAGCTAACGCTTTAGACATTTCTTCATCATCACGTGCGATACCAAGACTAAGAAGTCTATTCCTGACCAAAACCAATTCACCAACCATATTCATGATCTGATCTAAACGCGCGGTATCGACACGAACGGTTGTTTCAGCCTGAGGCATATTACTTGCGGCGGGTTTACCTGCCGCTTTAGCTTTAGGTGCCGGTGCTTCTTTAGCTGCCGCAGCTGCCGCAGCTGGTGCTTCTTTAGCTGCTACAGGAGCCGCCGTCACGGCTTTTTCTGGCTCAGGTTCTATTTTGGCTTCCACTTCAGTTGGTGGAGTTGATGCTTTTTCAGAAGTATCAGTATCTTGTAAATCATCGAGTAACTTTTCGAACTCATCATCGGTAATGTCATCAGAATCAACAGGGGCCTCTGGAGCAACTTCATTTGACTTAAACTGACCAGAACCATGTAGATTATCTAATAATGACTCGAATTCATCATCTGTAATATCACTATTTGGATCAACTTCATCCGCTGCCGGTTTATCAGCAGCATCATTTCCATGAAGTGCATCAAGGAGTGCTTCAAACTCAGATTCATCTATTTCGTCTATGCTTTCACTGCTATCGATAGCAGCTGGTTCTTCATCAAATAGATCCATGCCAGAATCAGCGTCATCCTTAACATCACTTGCCGCAGTCTCTTCTGATTCTTCAGCTGGAGCCGCCGCTTCTTCAGCACCGCCTTCATTAGGTAATAATTGACCCGCACTGAGTAATTTTAAATTAGCAAGCAATTCGGGATCAGCATCATCCTGCTCTTCAGCAGCTTGCGTCTGAGCAAACATGGAGTTGATTGCATCAACAGCCTGCAAAATAATATCCATTAACTCAGCAGAAACACCTCGCTTACCTGTACGCAGTAAATCAAATGTATTTTCTGCTTCATGGCAAACGGCTACCATAGGATTCAAACCAAGAAAACCCGCCCCCCCCTTAACCGTATGAAATCCACGGAAGATCGCGTTTAGCAGTTCCGTATCCTCTGGATTATTTTCCAAAGCCACCAACTGTTCTGATAGAAGCTCTAAAATCTCACCAGCTTCTATCAAAAAGTCCTGCAGTATCTCTTCATCAACATCGAATGACATTAATATGACTCCTAATTAGAAACCTAGACTCGACAACAAATCATCAACTTCATCTTGACCTGCAACGGCATCTTCTCGTTCCTCGGCATTAATTATCGGACCTTCGGCCTCAATACCTGTATCTGAGATTGGTAAGCTTTCACTAGCAGGTTGATCACCGAATACAGTAAGCATAGAAACTAAATTATTTTCTACTTCTCGAACTAAATCGATCACTCTACGAATAATCTGCCCCGTCAAATCTTGGAAATCCTGAGCCAATAAGATGTTATTGAGTAATTCTTTTAATCTCATGGAATCCAATTCGCTTTGCTCAACAAATTGTTCAACATCATGGCATAAGGTTTTAAATTCAGTCAGCGCTAGATCACGCTTCATGAGTTTAGTCCACTTAGGCTTAACTAACTGAATATTAGTCGCGAGCATGTCAGCCAATGGTAAACAATCTTCTACTGCATCCATTGTTTTATTGGCCGCTTTTTCTGTCATTTCAATAACATAATTTAAGCGTTCTTTAGCATCTGGAATTTCTGTACTCGTTAATGTCGATAGCCTATCATCAACCTGAAAATCAACAATAGCACTATGTAACTGCCGAGTTAATCTTCCAACTTCATCGAATAGCTCCGTTTGAATCGGTGATGTAATATCCCTTAACAAGTTATCAGCTTCCTCTTGCTCACCTTTTGTAAGCAGATCTACAAGTTGTGTCGCTTGTTCTAGTGAAATAAACCCTGAAGTAATAGCCTGCATAACACAACCTTGATTAACCGAGTCGTTCGAAAATTTTGTCTAATTTCTCTTTTAATGTTGCTGCTGTAAAGGGTTTAACCACATAACCATTCACACCAGCTTGTGCTGCAGCAATGATTTGTTCCCTTTTTGACTCTGCAGTCACCATTAATACGGGAATACCTTTCAATTTTTCGTCAGCACGAATCGCTTTCAATAAATCAATCCCTTGCATACCAGGCATGTTCCAATCAGTGACGACAAAATCAAAGTCACCGTTTTGAAGCATAGGCAATGCTGTTGAACCGTCATCTGCTTCTTGAGTGTTGTTAAAACCCAAGTCTCTTAACAAGTTCTTGATGATACGTCTCATTGTTGAGAAGTCATCAACAACGAGAATCTTCATATTCTTGTCCAAAGTACCCTCCGCGGAGCTCTAATTATTATTTACGTTAACGTTATTATGTGTCCAATGCTTAAGTTTAGCTTTAAGTCTGAGCATTGCCTGACTTAATATCTGGCTAACTCGTGACTCACTCACCTCAAGAATGGCCCCAATCTCTTTTAAATTTAATGCCTCATCATAGTAAAGCGACAAAACTAGCCCATCTCTGTCAGATAAAAGTTTAATTGCTTCAACCAAGGCTGTGTGGAACTCAACATTCACAATTGCTTCAAATGTATCGTCTTGTCGATTTTCACCTTGGCTTATCACATCAACCGACACACCTAGATCTTCGGTGCCCATCATTTTGCCAACGGAAACATCATTAAGAATATGGTGGTACTCATTTAATGATATATCAAGTTTTTGAGCGATTTCAGTATCTTTTGCATCTCTGCCTAGCTCTTGTTCTAACTCATCAATGACGTTAGCAACACGCCTTTGATTTCTATGGACCGATCTTGGAACCCAGTCTCCACGGCGAATTTCATCTAGCATGGAACCGCGGATCCTAATGCCAGCAAAGGTTTCAAACTTTGCGCCTTTACTGCCATCGAAATTTGTTGAAGCTTCAAGAAGTCCCATCATACCAGCCTGCAATAGATCATCAATTTGAACTGATGCAGGTAAACGCGCTAAAAGATGGTGAGCAATTTTTTTAACCAATGGCGCATACTGTTCAACAATTGAAGCTTTATTATCTGAACAAGTATATGCCGTGTTTTTACTCACTCGCTCTGTCCTCTTGATATTCAGGTTTTTGCACTAACCGCTCAACAAAAAACTCTAAATGCCCCCCTGGTTGTTGAGGGATCGGCCAACTAATAATTTTATTCGCTAAACCATGATACGCAATCGTTGCCGGAGACTTTGGAAAAGCTTCCACTACTAATTTTTGCTTACGTACAGATTTTCGCAAGTTTTCATCGAATGGAATTGTAGCAACCAATTCTAATGCGACATCTAAGAAACGATCTGTAACTTTACTAAGCTTAGCAAAGAGTTCCATACCTTCGCGTAAACTTCGCACCATATTGGCAACTATTTTAAAACGAAAGACACCATGCTCTCTACTGAGGATCTTAATAAGGGCATAAGCATCTGTGATAGAGGTCGGTTCGTCACACACAACCACGATAACATCCTGAGATGCACGCGAGAAGCTCAACACCATATCAGAGATCCCAGCAGCAGTATCCACTATCAAAATATCAAATTGAGTTCTCATTTCACTAAATGCTCGAATGAGGCCAGCATGTTGAGCAGAAGACAGTTCTACCATAGCTTGAGTACCGGAAGTTGCAGGAATAATCCCAATGCCTTTAGGCCCACGAACAATAATATCGTCTAAGTCTACATCACCAGATAATACATGTGATAAATTATACTCCACACGTAACCCAAGCATTATATCAACATTAGCCAGCCCTAAGTCGGCATCCAAAACTAACACCCGCTTGCCCTTTTCCGCCAATGCCACTGCAGCATTAATAGAAACGCTTGTTTTACCTACGCCACCTTTGCCACCAGAAACAGCGATGACCTTTACTCTATCGTTATTTGGTTGATTCATCATACGTAAGCCACTTGCTTGATCCCGAGTCATCTTTTTACTCAAATGCATAGGTCCTTTGATCAGACCCTTCATAATTCTGTTTTATTACTTGCTCTTTCCTGCCTAATGGTGATAGCGCTTTCTTTGCTAATGCTAATGTATCAGCAACTTGCATATCTTCAGGAACCCTTTGACCATCAGTAATATAACTTAATGGTAATCCACTTTGTATCAATACACTCAATGCAGGAGCTAAAGAAACTGACTCATCGAGTTTTGTAAGTACAGCCCCAGAAAGTGGGATCCGTTTAAATTGTGCGACGGCATCTTCTAGTACTCTTCTTTGTCCTGTTGCCGACAGTACCAGATAACTCCTAATAGGTAATCTGCTATTTGCAGCTAAATTATCGAGTTGCTGAAAAAGCCTAACATCTCGCTGACCCATACCCGCCGTATCTATCAATACTAGCTTGCGATTACGAAACTGATATATAATTTGTTCCAACTCATTGAGATCATGAGCTTGCTTCACTGGACACCCCATTATCTTGCCATAAGTTGCCAATTGCTCAAAGGCCCCAATGCGATAATGATCAGTGGTTATCAATGCAACTTGATCTGAGCCATGCTGTGTCGCAAATCGAGCAGCTAATTTAGCGACAGATGTGGTTTTACCAACCCCTGTAGGCCCAACAAATGCAACAACACCACCTTGACGAACAATATCATCTCCCTGATTATCCAACATATTGGCTAAGCAGCGTGGTAAAACCTTAACGAGCTCTGCTGGCTGATAATGCTCACTCAAGTCTGACAGTTTTGCCGCCACCATTGGAGAAAATTCAGCATCTAGCAGTTTACTTTCAAGCATAGCACCAACTGGATTCACTCGGCTTTTCTGCTCCGACAATAGTGATGTGACCTGGTGAGTTAATAAGTTACGTAAAGAAGCCAACTCTTCGCGCATCACATCCATTTCTTTGTCACCGTTATTTTTAACGTTTACCTTGGTTCTCTGAGGATATGGTACCTCTACTTTAGAGGTTATTTGCTTAGCCTGGGGCGCTTGTAAGCTTTTAGCCCAATCAGGCATATCAAACTCACTACGCTTATCTGCAGCTTGTTGATCAATCCGACTCTGTTGCCTTTCAAGTAGAGCTTGTAATGAATCAGCGTCAGGCTTTGCTTTCATATCTGAACTAACCGGCTTTTTGAATCCAAGGGATATTTTTTCCTCAGCTAATTCCATAAACTTTGATGACTTTGATGTCTGAGGCTTTTTGGGGACATTAGCTTTAGGATCGTCATAATCGATTGCTGCAACAATTTCAATGCCACCAGTCACCTTTTTATTTGACATAATAACAGCATCTGAGCCTAAGGTCTCTTTGACCTGAGCTAAAGCTGTACGCATATCTTTCGCTAAAAATCGTTTAATTTTCAATTTTATACCCTCTACTGGCCAACAGCAGATACTATTCTAATCTGCCTTTCATCGGGTACTTCCTGATAGGAAATCACCCTTAAGTTAGGAATAGTATGTTTAACAAACCTAGATAAGGTTGAACGTAACATACCAGAGGTAAGCAATATTGCGGGCTGCCCTATCATTTCTTGCCTTTGAGATGCATCTTCTAACGATTTTTGCATTCGTTCGGCTAAGCTAGGTTCAATATTAGGACCTTCTCCCCCTGTTGCTTGCATAGACTGATGCAACATTTGTTCCAACTCTGGCGCCAAAGTTATGACAGGTATTTCAGTTTCTGGGCCGCTAATCTCTTGAACTATCATTCGCTTTAATGCAATTCGAACAGCAGCGGTAAGCACTTCAGTATCGCTACTCTTTGGCCCATATTCCAGCAAGGTCTGCACTATGGTCTTAAGATCGCGAATGGATACTCCTTCATTGAGTAAATTCTGCATCACTTTCACGGCGGTACCCAGCGACATGACATCAGGAATAAAACCATCAACCAATTTGGGAGAGTGCTTATTCAACATATCCATCAATTGCTGCACTTCTTCATAACCCAGCAGTTTGGCTGCATTATTCGTTAACAATTGACTCAAATGAGTAGCAACAACAGTCGCAGCATCCACCACTGTATACCCCAAAGATTGTGCATGTTCTCGTAATTCAGGGGCAATCCATACCGCTTCTAAACCAAAAGCGGGATCGGTGGTTTCTATCCCATCTAATTTACCGTATACCTGACCGGGATTAATCGCTAGTTCACAATCGTGCCGAATATCAGCCTCTCCTGATGCCACTCCCATCAATGAAATACGGTAACTATTTGGAGAGAGGTCTAAGTTGTCTCGAATATGAACTGCTGGCACTAAAAAACCTAACTCCTGAGAAAGCTTCTTGCGTACTCCCTTTATACGTCCTAATAACTCTCCACCTTGCCCTTTATCCACCAAAGGAATTAAACGATAACCCACTTCCAAACCAATAGTATCAACGTGTTGCACATCATCCCAGCTAAGCTCTTTTGGCTTAGGATTGGTCACTTCTGCGGGAGGTTGCTGGGCGAGTTGTAGCGCATCGGCTCGTTTAGCCTCTTGCTTACGATAAAGTCTGTAGGCAACAAAGCCTGTAATGGCTCCGAAGGAAAGAAATGCAAAGTGTGGCATACCCGGTACTAGGCCCATAATCACTAACACACCAGAGGTAATGGCAATGGATTTAGGGCTATCAAACATCTGGCTCATCATCATCTGACCCATATCGCCTGACTCATTTTGACGTGTAACCATAAGCGCAGCAGCAATAGAAAGCAGTAAGCCTGGGATCTGAGCAACCAGCCCATCACCAATTGTCAATAGTGTATAAATTTCAATCGCTGATGATAAATCGAGATCATGTTGGACCATACCAATGACGAAACCCCCAATGATATTAATTACAAGTATCATAATTCCAGCAATAGCATCTCCTTTTACAAACTTTGACGCACCATCCATTGCCCCATAAAAATCAGCTTCTTTAGTTACGTCAGCTCGGCGTACCCTAGCTTGCTCTTGATTCAACACGCCGGCGTTTAAATCCGCATCAATCGCCATTTGTTTACCCGGCATCGCATCCAATGTAAAGCGTGCGCTGACTTCTGAGATCCGACCAGCCCCTTTAGTTACCACTGCAAAATTGATAATAATGAGGATTAAAAACACCACTAACCCCACAGCATAATTGCCGCCTATGACCACTGATCCAAATGCTTCAATCACTTTACCTGCCGCATCTCCTCCATTATGCCCTTCAAGCAAGACAACTCGAGTAGATGCTACATTCAATGCTAAACGCAGTAATGTAGCAACAAGAAGAACACTCGGGAAAGCCGCAAAATCTAAAGGCCTATTGGTATAAATCGATACCAGTAAAATAACAAGAGCAAGTGAGATATTAAAAGAAAATAAGATATCAAGAATAAATGCTGGTATTGGCAAAACAATCATAGCCAAACCTGCAATAACGAGTAAAGGCGTACCAAGCCCTTTTAAATGAGCTTGTTTAATATTTTTTAACTTCGCTATATTCACTTTCATATCCATTAAAAAGAGTCCAAACTTTGACATCTAACTCTAATTAAGCAATATTTAAGCCAATATACCTCATCACTATATAATGGTATTCATTCTATTACTAATAAAAAAATAAGATTAATTATTAATATCTTAAGTCATCAGGAATAGATTGGTTAGCAGGGATCTGCGTGGGCTTCCGTCCTCCATGTTGCTGATATTGACGCAATTGAAATACATAAGCCAATACCTGTGCTACCGCCGTAAAGAGTCCTTCTGGGATCTCCTGATCTATTTTAGTGGTATGATAAATAGCTCGCGCTAACGAGGGAGCAGACACTATCGCGATGTCGTATTCTCGTGCAATTTCTCTTATTTTAAATGCCACATCATCAACCCCTTTAGCTAAAACATAAGGTGCTGTCGACTTCAGAGCATCATACTTCACAGCGACAGCATAATGTTCCGGGTTAACCACAATAACATCAGCATTAGGTACTTCGCTCATCATCCGTCTTTGTGCCATTTCCCTTTGCATTTGTCTCACTCGCCCTTTCACTTCTGGCTTGCCTTCGGTATCCTTATATTCATCGCTCACTTCCTGCTTCGTCATTTTTAATTGTTTATTATGGTTCCATATTTGAAATGGTACATCGATCACCACCAGAATAATGGTTGAAGAACAGAGCAAAATAAACATCCAAGCTAACAGCTCTAAAGCGTGATAAACATTACCGGGAAGATGTTCCCGTGACAGAGCTAAAATATCATTAAAATAATAACTTAATAAAAAATAAGCCGATATAGCAATAACCGAAAACTTAGCAACACCTTTAATCAGTTCCACCAATGCTTGCACACCAAACATTCTTTTAAAGCCCTTCAATGGACTCATTTTACTCGCTGTAGGCATAAAAGCTTTAACTGAAAATGTAACGCCTCCAAGTACACTATTCCCAATAAATGCAAGTGCAGCGATAAAGACAATAAAACTCAGCATGGGCACGGCTAACTGCCGAGCAATAAACCCCCAAATTAGATACATTTCATGAGTGTCAAAAATTTTTATCCTATCAATGGTAAAAGCTGTTTTCATGATTAGCGCGACAGCACTGGCAATATCATCTCCGAACAACATGAAACCGATAGCTGAAGCGAGCAATACCGATGATGTTCCTAGATCTTTTGAACGAGCAACCTGCCCTTTGTCCCGCGATTGCTGGCGTCGCCTGGAGGTCGCTTCTTCTGTTTTTTCTTGACTGCTATCATTTTCAGACATAAATGATAGCCAACGCGTGATCAGCCATCAAAATACACCATCGACATTTAACATCGTCACCTTTAGTCATGATTAATATCTCCAACTCGCTGCACAGTTAAATACTAAAACAATCCATCGGTGTTACATTGTAATTCTACAATATCGCATAATAATAGTTGAGCTGCTTGCCATACTTCACCAAAATGTTCCATGATTGGCGTTAACGTTAACCATAAAATAAATAAACCAGCAACCATAGTCACCGGAAAACCAATAGAGAAAATATTGAGCTGCGGGGAAGCTCTTGTCATCACACCAAAAGACAAATTGATCATTAACAAAGCCACAATAGCAGTGATCGACATCGTCAAGGCTGCACCAAACATATAAGCCCCCCACTCCGCGAGGAGTTTATAGCTGGTGATGCTCAATCCCTTATCTGATATTGGGATGGTATCAAAACTGACCACCAACATCCGGATCAAGACTAAATGACCATCAACCGCGAGAAATATCATGGTCGTTAACAGTAAGAAAAAATTACCTATCACTGGAGTTTGCTGCCCCGATGAAGGATCAACCATAGAGGCAAAGCCTAAGCTGGTCTGCATACCAATAATTTGCCCTGTCAACACAAATGTCTGCATAAGTAACAGAGTGACAAATCCCATTGCAATACCAATAATAATCTGTTGAGCGACGATAAACACAGAAGACACAGACAAAAGATCCACATTTTCAACAGGAGGCAAAACAGGAGCTATTGCGAAGGTTATTGTCATCGATAATAGCAGTCTTACCCTTACTGGTGTTGTCTTAGCCCCCACAATCGCCATCGCCATCAGCATACTGGAGACTCTAAATAGCGGCCACATATAGGATGCTATCGTGTCCATTAGCGTCGCGATTAATATCTCCACAATTAAAATACTTTTTGACAATTAACATATTCAACCAAAAATGCTGAATGCAGACGACTGGAAAAAGAAATCATTAACCTATGACCTGAGGGATCATATCCACCATCGTAAAAAAAAATTCCATCATCATTTGTATTAGCTTATGACCAAGAAACATAAGCGCAAATAACGTAACCAATAAACGAGGGAGAAAACTCAAGGTTTGCTCATTGATTGACGTTGCAGCCTGAAAGACCGCGACCACAAGACCAATGACAAGACCAGGGATAATGATAAGAGAAACGATAACGACAATAACAAATAACGCTTCTCGAAATATATCAACTAAGGATTCAGGATTCATAACGTCCCTAAATACCAAAACTGTTTGCTAACGTGCCCATCACTAAACTCCACCCATCGACCAAAACAAACAGCATAATTTTAAACGGTAAAGATACAATCATAGGCGATAGCATCATCATACCCATGGCCATCAATATACTGGCAACGACTAAGTCCAACACTAAAAAAGGGACAAATAGCATAAAACCAATCTGAAATGCGGTTTTTAACTCGCTTGTAATAAAGGCTGGGATAATGACACTCATCGGCGCTTCTTCAGGCGACTTAATATTTTTATAGCCTGATATGTTAATAAAAGTCCCAATATCAGTCACTCGAGTTTGTGCCAACATAAAGGCTTTAATCGGCTCTTTCCCAGTATAAAATGCCTGTTCTATGGTAAGCGTTTCATCGATGTAAGGTTTAACAGCTTCATCATAAACTTTATCAAATACGGGTGACATGATAAAAAAAGTAAGAAATAGGCTCATTCCTATCAGCACTTGATTAGAGGGAGCTTGCTGTAAACCGATGGCTTGACGCAGAATTGAAAGAACAATAATAATCCGCGTAAATGAAGTCAACATAATCAGCATAGCAGGCAAGAAACTCAACGCCGTCATCAGCAGTAATATCTGCATCGTGACAGAATATTGAGTTTCACCATTGACACCCGTTGATACCGTTACCGCTGGTAATATTCCATTCTGAGCAAAAAGCTCAGGAGAAATAAGCAGTAAAGTAAACGTGATGACAATCAAAATAGCATTCATATTTGCTTGGTCTTAGCTTGCCGCAATCGATTAGCAAAAGTATTCGTATCTGTGTTAACGGCATTATCGAGCTTATCAATCATATTCACCTGTTGAGCTGTCACACCAAGTAAATATTGCTGTCCATCAACCTCAATTAATACCACCTTCTCTTTTTGCCCAAGTGAAGTTACAGCTACCATTTTAATTAACCCATTACTAGCTGGGACTAAATTAAGTCGTTTTACAATATAAGCTAATACAAAAATCAATATGAGAACCAGTATAAGTCCTCCCATCATATTAGACAGTGTCGCCATCGTGGCGCCTTTCTCTACAGGAACTACAGCTTCTGAGGCTGTGGCAACGCCTGTAGCTAACAATGAAAACATATGTTCAACCTTTATTTAAGCTTTTTAATACGTTCAGTTTGACTGATCACATCAGTTAAACGAATGCCAAATTTATCATTTACCACAACCACTTCACCGTGAGCAATTAAAGTTCCATTAACCATCACATCTAATGGCTCACCTGCAACTCTATCTAACTCAACCACTGAACCCTGATTAAGTTGCAATAAATTACGAATATTAATCAGACTGCGCCCCACTTCCATAGAGATGGTGACAGGAATATCCATAATCCCGTCTAGCTTCTTAATATCTTCTTCTGTCAGTGCAGGAGCCGTATCGGTAAGTTCATCTAATTCAACCGTTTCAACTTTTAGCTCTTGTTCGGACATGGCATCAGCCCAATCATCACCGGGTTCTTCTTGTTCGGCCATCGCATCAGCCCAATCATCACCGGTATCTTCATCTGTGTCTTCAGTGCTCATTTTTACAACCTTTATATTTTAATGGTTTGTTTTTACCTATGACTGGCAGCAGCCATTTATAACTCTTTAACTTCCCTCACTTTAGCTTTACGTTTAATCAGCTGAAGCTCTGACTTTGCAGTTTCAGGCCGCGGGATTTTCTGAATAATACGTAATGCTAAATTGTCACGAACTTTACCTAATGTACATCGATATGTGGGAAGATCTTCCACTTTTAAAATAATATTTTCAGGTAATTCAACCGGTATAATGTCTCCTTTTTTTAATTCCATCACATCTTTTAGTGTAAATTCATGATCGACAATTGTTGCATCGATGCCAACATCAACGTCCATGATTTCATCTTTTAAGGCTTGTGACCAACGCATGTCAGTATCTTGTGTATCACTTTGCACACCAGCATCTAAGAGTTCACGTATGGGCTCAATCATGGAATAAGGTAATGTGATATGAAAATCACCACCGCCTCCATCAACTTCGATATGAAACGAACAAATAACAACAACTTCTGTGGGACTAACAATATTGGCCATTGCAGGGTTTACTTCTGAATCCAGATAATCAAACTCGACATCCATAACCGGCGCCCAAGCATCCTTATAATCTTCAAAAATAATCTTAAGCAGCAGCTGGACAATCCTTCTTTCAGTCGGTGTAAATTCACGGCCCTCAATCTTGGCATGAAAACGACCATCTCCTCCAAAAAAGTTATCAACTAAAATAAAGACAAGCCGCGCTTCCATCGTGATTAACGCAGTCCCTTTCAATGGATTAAAACGCACCATATTCAAACTGGTCGGTACAAATAAAGAATGTACATACTCACCAAACTTGAGCATTTGTACGCCATTGATTGAAACTTCTGCCGCGCGACGCATCATATTGAACATACTGATGCGTAAATGACGAGCAAATCGTTCATTCACAATTTCAAGCGTTGGCATTCGTCCACGGACAATACGATCTTGTGAAGAGAAATCATAAGAGCGAGTATTTACGTCACCCTCATTAACATCCTCTTCCTCTACATCATCGACACCATGCAGTAACGCATCAATTTCGTCTTGGCTTAATAAATCCACAATGTAGCCTTATGTAAACTAAAAATGAATCGATTCATCATACAAAACTTCACCAATGTTAATGCACATCGCGCTAACGCGTACATCAGACACCCTGTAAAATGGATCCTACGTTGTCATTACTGTAAAATTGAAATAAACATTTGTAAACATACACAACTTATTGGTTAACTATTGCATAACAAAACCAGTAAACAATACTTTTTCAACCACTTTACGCCCAGTAACAGACTGTAACGTATTTTGAACATTAAGTAGAGCCAGTTGCCGTAACTCATTTTTACCCACTAACGAACTTAACTTTTCAACATCGGCACTACTAAAAGTCGTCAATAGTGCATCTTCAATTAATGGGATGTGTTTTTGAATTTGGACATCGTCATCAGCTCCTCGCACCATTAATTGGACTTTTATTTCAACTAATCTTGAGCGAGTTGCACCAGGTAAATTAAAAAGAAATGGTCTTGGCATACCAACATAAAATGCTTCTCCGGTATTTTCTTCTTCAACAACTTCAGCCATGCTGCCATCATCCATAGCTTCAGGCTCACTAGAACCTAAAAAAAACCAAATTCCTCCCCCAATAGCCAACAATAAAACGAACCCTATGACACCAAATATGATCAGTTTCTTACTTTTAGGTTTATTCCCTTCTTCGACTTCTAATGATTCTTCATCAGCCATTTTCTTTCCCTTTTACAAGTGTCTCTAGCATCCATTATATGCGAAATCCCGACAAAACCACTTAGCCATAATAAGGATTCTAATTAAAATAAGGTTACTTCCTTATATTAGCCCACTATAAGATTAATCGCTTATGCGTAATAATCTATACCAGAACGATAACTTGTTGCTTGTTTTGAGCTTATTAACGATTCTTCGGATGTCATTTCATCCAGTTCAGAACCCAATTGGCTTTCCCCCTCATCAGTTCCCTTTTCTCCCTCCTCCCCATTTTGCCCATTATCTTGGGAAACTTGGCTATCAAAGAGTTGCATTCCTTGCTCAGACAAGAGCTCTTTTAATCTAGGCATCGCTTGCTCAATAAGATCTCGGGTTTGATGTTGAGCTACTTGAAATTGAACTTGAGTCTGCTCACCTTGAACCTGGATACGCACAATTAAATGCCCCAGCTCTGGTGGATCAAGTTTAATTTCAGCATATTGCCTTCCTTGACTAACCATTGTCACTAACTGCTGTTTCATCACAGGAGAAAAACGCTTAATCATGTCTTCCATCTGCACTTGCTGTTCATTGCTTTCTTTCAACGACAATTGAATTTGTGACAGTTCATTTCGCGGAGCTTGTTGTGGTGTTAGCTGCGAATTTATCTGTTGTGGTTTGGATTCTGATGATGTGTCAATAAATGCTGGATTTAGCTCAACGGCTGCTTTCATCGGTGTCAATTTAACTGACAAATCAGCATTTTTAAGCTGTTGTTCCGCCGTAATTTGACCTTCTGTTAGCAACTTACTGTTACTCGAGATGACAACTTCAGTTTGACTAGAAACTTTTTCACCCAATATATGACTAAACTTGCTTTCATTTCCATTATGAATAGATTCTTGTTTACCCGCAATTGGGATCTTTCGCTCCTGACCACCAGTATTGTCTTTATCTGCTTCAACTTGTTTAAGCTTATCGAGTGATAATTCTTTTACCTCATTGTTCACTATTGCTGTCTTTAACGGCTCTTTATCTAGCGGTCTATCAGACACCATTTTAACATCTAATCCTTTATTCTTCTCAGAGCCATCTTGACGATTTACCACATCGTCATCAGTTAATGCCGTTATATTTTTACTTGTATCAAGAACATCTTGAATCTCTTGATTATTTCCACCACTTTTAATTAACGTCATAAGTAAAGATAAGGTTTCAGGTGGCAATGCTTGTAGTTCTTCTTTCGTCAGTCCACTTTTATTTTGTAACTCATTAAGAGATTGTTCATCTAGCAAGTCAATATTGAGCGCCACCATTATTGCATCAATTGATTCCCCATCTACCACTTCATCTACCACTTCATCTACCACTTCATCTATCACTGCTTCATCAAGCGGCAAGTTATCACCGCTAAATATAATGCTGTCACTTAACTCTGCGGCTAAATTAAGTTGTGCTAATACGTGAGAAACATCAATCAAATCCTCAGCATTAAATTCATCCTCAACGGTTGATTCAATGAGACTCTGTTCTACATTTTGTAATTGCTCTTCATCTTGAACCTCGCCATTAGTAGGATTAACAGCTTCATCCACTTTAGATTTAACTTGTTGTTTTCCTTCAATCCCTGCTTGCTCTAATGCGGTAGAAAAATCATTATTCCCAATAGATTTACTGTCGTGCTCTGTTGCTTGTTTAATCTCAGCAATAGGCAGGCTTTCAGCCTTATTACCCGCTAAAAGAACATTGGTCACTTTCTGCATAAAGCCTCCGAAAAACACGATAAGCCATGAAATAAAGGCTCATTACTAGCGTCAAAATACCGACCGCTGAGATCAAAAAAATTCATATAATAAATAAAAGCAATTTTAATGCCATAATAAACAAGGGCTGGATTTTATTGTATAATACTGGATAAGGATAAAAATAAAGCTACCGTATCGGTTTTTTATAAAGCTGTTGGATAGCAAATTCATCAATCATTTTTTGCTCTTGTCTTTGCTCCTCTTGCTGCTTTTTTTCAGCCTTGTGAGAAAGAAGAAGTTCAACAGCTTTGCGCTTCTGTTGTGCCTCTAACCAATATTGTTGTCGGTGTATTCTTTGGGTATCTGCATCCTGAATTGAGGCCATCTGCTTCGTTGTGGCTTCGTCTATTTGTCTAACAAACTGATGAAACTGATGGTAATAACTTGCACTAATACTTTTGCCCTGATAGTTTTCTATTTGTTTCATATAATCAAGGCGATAGCTTCTTAAAGCTTCCAGCTGGCTTTGGCATTTTTGCAACATTAACTGAGCTGATTTCAATTGCAAACCCGCTTGAGCTTCAGCTTCTTTTGTAAGCTTTAGCACTGTATCTAAAGGATCATGTTTTGCCATTTAATCTCCAATACCTTCAATCAGTAACCATAAAAGCCTTTTAATTAAAAAAAACGTTACACCTTACATTGGCCAGCTAATTGAGTCAGCATCAGCTCACTACTGGCAAAACTAAGTGTTTCTTTCATTGTTTGCCTTAAAAAAGCATTCATGGCAGGCTGTAAGCGAATGGAATTATCGATCCTAGGATCACTGCCTTGAGTGTAGGCACCAATAGAAATAAGATCTTTATTCTGTTGATAAAGAGAATAAATTTGCTTCACACGCCCCATAGCGTCTAAATGTTCAGCACTGACCACCATCGGTGCTACACGGCTAATAGACGCTTCAACATCAATCGCTGGGTAATGTCCTGAATCGGCGAGCTGACGAGACAACACGATGTGCCCATCTAAAATCGCTCGGGCTGCATCTGCAATCGGATCTTGAAGATCATCCCCCTCAGTTAATACAGTATAGAATGCAGTGATCGAACCTTGATCTGGTCCACCATTGCCAGCTCTTTCAACTAGCTTAGGTAATTTTGCGAATACCGAAGGCGGGTAACCTTTTGTTGCAGGAGGTTCGCCAACAGCTAAAGCAATTTCTCTCTGAGCTTGAGCATAACGGGTTAAGCTATCCATTAATAATAATACATTGTAACCAAGATCTCTAAAATGTTCCGCTATTCGGGTTGAAGTTTCACAGGCGCGCAACCTCATCAAAGGAGAAGTATCAGCTGGAGCTGCGACCACCACAGAACGAGCTCTCCCCTCATCTCCTAATATTTCTTCAATAAACTCCTTCACTTCTCGGCCACGTTCACCCACTAATCCCACCACAATAATATCGGCTGTCGTGCCTCGGGTCATCATACCCAGAAGCACACTTTTACCCACACCTGAACCTGAAAACAATCCCATTCTTTGGCCTTTACCGACAGTCAACATTGCATTAATCGCTCTCACCCCAACATCGAGTGGTTCAGTGATAGCACGGCGGGATAGGGGGTTAATAGGGAGTGAGTGCCTAGGTGCTTTTTGATCCGTTTGTAACCTTCCTAGACCATCCAAAGGCAAGCCATTACCATCGAGTACCCTGCCCAGTAAAGCCAACCCCACATCCAAGCCCCCTTGCTCTCCTAAAGGAGTCACCTTAGCACCAGGTAACACGCCTCTAAGCTCTTCTATTGGCATTAAGTAAAGCAGTTTATCATCGAAACCTATCACTTCAGCACCGAAGCTCCCTGCTAACGTTTCAATACTACACAGGCTACCGATTGGAGCACGGCAACCTGCAGCCTCCAAGGTTAATCCAACAACGCGTACAAGCTGACCGCTCGCCTCAGCAATAAAAGGCGTCACTTTATTCGATTGCAGTCTTATTTTATTAAGCAACTTGTTGTGGCGGTTGTTCATTTTATTCGCCTTTTACTAAAACTATGTAATCCTTTACAATGAAATGGTGACAAATTAAAACCAGTTAAAAGAATTGATTTTATTCGGGCTTACCATCAGAGAGCGTGTCACCCGCCTTATTCATTTGATTATCTGGCTCATCACCCGATAATTGATTATCCACACCATCAATTTCATTACCCAGCTCATCACCCGATAATTGATTGTCCTCACCATCAATTTCATTACCCAGCTCATCACCCGATAATTGATTATCCACACCATCAATTTCATTACCCAGCTCATCACCCGATAATTGATTATCCTCACCACCAATTTCATTACCCAGCTCATCGCCCGATAATTGGTTATCCTCACCATCAATTTCATTACCCTGCTCATCGCCCGATAATTGATTATCCACACCATCAATTTCATTATCCAGCTCATCACCCGATAATTGATTATCAATACCACCAATTTCATTATCCAGCTCATCACCCGATAATTGATTATCAATACCACTAATTTCATTATCTGGCTCATCATCAGAGACATTTGCAACATCAGGATTTATAGCATTCTCAAGTGGATCTAATTTATTCATCATGGCAGCAGTACTCAATGAGTTTTTCTGTTGCTCAACAACTTGATTTAAGTTCTCATGATGATTCTCTAATTCTTCTAACACTGCACTTATTCTAGATTCAAGCCTCATATCAACACTGCTACGTTGACTTAAAATGACACAGTCTCCACGAGCAAGGCTAGGATCTATTTCCAGATCCCAACGATTTTTTTCCAGTTGATTGATTGTATATAACTCTTGAGTGAGTTCGTGATCATCGGGATGAAGTCGGATCACAACTTCTTGCCCTCTCAAAGATAAAGAATCCACCCCTTGTCTTAATGCCGCTAATACGTGCTCTGGGTGAGTGTTAATCTCATGATGTATAACAGCGCGAGATAATTTTAATGTCAACGACACTAATTCTTGTTCTATTTCGCTATCAAGTAATTCAAGTGGTTTCTCAAACTGTTCAAGCAAGCCTTCAAATCGTTTCACCAACACGATGGCCTTCTCCATCCCCTCTTGATAACCTTGCGCTGTGCCTTGCTCGAAACCTTCACCATGCCCCTGTTTTAAGCCTTCAAGGCGACCAGTGTCAAGGCCAACTTGATGCCCTTCCTCTTTTCCTTGTGCAAAACCTTCTTTTTCAGCCTCCTGCCTAATCTCTTCTATTTGGATCAACGTTGGGGGTAAAATTGACTCATGTTCCTCTACGAGGATTTTTTGAACCATTTTTCGACCAAACAGATTTAATGCATCTTCAGATGGCACTTCAGTGATATCAGGGATATGCCAATGAGTAAACTCACTTTCTGTTTCTTGGGGAGCAGCCTCTGTTGACGTTTCATGTTTAGTGTGTTTCATTATAAGAACTCTTCACCGCCACCACCGCCTAACATAATTTCACCACTATCACTTAAACGCCGCGCAATGGATAAAATTTCTTTTTGCGCGACTTCAACTTCGCTTATCCTAATTGGCCCCATGGCTTCTAAGTCATCAGCCAGTAATTCCGCGGCGCGCTTAGACATATTCTTGAGAACTTTTTCTTTCAGTAGATCATCAGCTCCTTTAAGGGCTTTCATCAAAACATCCTGCTGAATTTCTCTCAATAGCGCTTGTATACCTTGATCATCAACATCGATTAGGTTTTCAAATACAAACATCAGATCTTGTATCTGCTGAGCCATCTCTTCATCCGTCTCTCGTAAGCTTTCCATGAGTTGGCTCTCAACACCTGTATCTAAGAAATTCATGATACTAGCAGCAGCCTTCAACCCCCCCATTTTAGCAGCCTGCGCACCTCCTTGCCCTGCGAACTGTTTCTCCATAATATCATTTAACTCTTGCAATGCCGCAGGCTGAACTTCTTCCAAATTGGCAATCCGTTTCAATAAATCGACACGTGTGTTTTCTGGTGACTGAGAAAAAATTTCAGCCGCTTGATCTGGATCTAAATAGGAAAGTACAATGGTTTGGATTTGCGGATGTTCATTTTGAATAATTGTCGCAACTTGACGTGAGTCCATCCATTTCAGAGATTCAAGTCCCTTAGACCCGCCTCCCATAATGATCTGTTCAATCAGATTACCCGCTTTATCTTCACCTAAAGCAGCCGTTAACGCTTTGCGCACAAAATCTTCGCTGTTAAAACCAATCGAAGAGTATTTTTGCACTTCATCAAGAAAAAGCTGATGTACTGCCTTCACTTTTTCCTGACCAAAATCATTCATCGCAGCCATGACCATGCCGACTTTTTGCACTTGTTTAGGCTCGAGGTTCTTTAAAATAGAAGCGGCATCGGATTCATTTAAACTCAACAATAATATTGCTGTTTTCTCTGCACCGCTAAGCTCATCGGTTAACGATCCCCCACCAGCACTCCCCTCTGCCACTTCTTTATCTTTGTCCATCTTCTTGTAACCATCCTTTAATCACTTGCGTCGACAGTTCAGGCTCATTAGCAACAAGCGCTCTAATTGCCTTAATCATGTCATCGTCTTTATGTAAATCAGGGATCAAAATAGAGCCATCATCATTGTAACTATATTCAGCATCAGGGCGGTCTAACATACCCAGCGTATCTGATGCATATTGATCTTCTATCTCAGCAAGTTCATCACCAAATTTAGGCTCATCTGGCAGGTCTGTTTTATTTGGATTAATAAGCTTACTTAACATAGGTCTGACAACAAACAAGATCAACAGCAGAATAACCATGCCTCCCATGGCTAACTTAATGGCTCGCCAAAACCAAGGTTGTTCCCATGCTTTTACTGCAGGCGCTTCTTCAATCAATTGATCCATAAAGGGGACGCTCACCACTTCAATCGCATCACCTCGCTGAGTATTAAACCCGACAGCCCCTTCGAGTAGACGCCGAATATTGGCCATCTCTTGCTCTGTTCTAGGTATGCGGTTGACTTGACCATCTTCCGAAGCAGGCCCTAGCTTAAAGTCTACAGCAACCGATACACTCACTCGCCTCACTACACCTATTTGTTGTCGAGTATGGCTGATTGTAGTATCTAATTCGAAATTTCGAGTGGCTTCTTTATGTGAAGTTCCTGAACTTTTACTGCTTTCATTTGCATCCTTATTCAGTGCATCTTGTGGGATATTCGCTTCCATTGGTGGTTGATTACTTAATGCTCCAGGTATTCCACCAATGAGCCCAGAGTTAGCATTATTTTCAACCGTCATCTCGCTGCGCAGAGCTGGAAGATCGGGATTAAATCGTTTAGTTGTTTGCTCTACAGCAGTAAAGTCCATACTCACATCAACTTGAGAAGTAAAATTTTCAGGACCAAGGATCGGCATTAAAATGGAATCAACTTTATTACGATATTCTGATTCTTTTTGCTGAACAAGTTCGGATTCACGCCTAGCCCTTGCTGACACTCCATCTTGGCTACCTGAATTGAGTAAGCGACCGTTAGAGTCCGTCACAGTGACTCTAGTAGGCTCTAATCCTTGTACTGCTGAAGCGACTATATCAACAATTGAATCCACTTCTTCTTGCCCTACTCCACCACGCCGAGCATTTATCACCACTGTTGCACTCGGTTTTGAACGATTTCTTGCAAAGACATTTTCTTTTGGAATGGCCAATATGACTTTTGCACGACTGACACTTCGCAACTCTTCAATCGCTCTTGCTAAATTGAGCTCTTGGCTATGCTTTAATCTTGCCATTTCCATGCGTTGACTGACACCAAACCCAGCATCTTGGCTTAAATAATCATTCTCACTGGCAGAACTCGTCACTCCTTCTCGGCTCAACATCAATTTAACATTTTGATATTCATCTTCAGGTACTTTAACAACATCGCCTTCAATCTTATAAATGATTTTATTTTTATCCAGTACATCTAGCACCATGATCATATCTTCTGTCGCCATTTTCCCCAACGGCCTGAATTCAGGCTCTTGCGCCCATAACATCACAGATACAGCAACAGCAAGACAAATTGCCAATGCAATAATCATCGTTACCTGACGTAACATATCCACTCCCCCAAAGGAGCCAAGTCCGCCAGATTTATTCTCTTCTTGTACACCATCTGCCATATCATCATCTAGAGCAGGATCAGTACCTACAACCATATCTGTACTCAAAATATATCCCTACTTGTCTATTCTCTAACGTGTGAGCAAAATACTATTAAAATACAAAAAGGAGTATGACGAATGAATTATACTGGCATACTCATAATAGATTTATATGCTTCAATAAGCTTATTTCTAACTTGAACTGTGGCTTCAAATGCAACACTGGATTTTTCTCTGGCAATAACAGTCTCAGATAATGTGACTCTGTTATCTCCCATATCCAACCGAGTTGCCAAGGATCCTGAATTGGCCTGAAGTTCGCCAACACTTTTAACCGCTTGTGAGAGTAGATCACCAAAATCACTACCAGATGTATTATTTATTTGCTGAGTTATTTGGGGATTAATATTCCCAGTAGGGATCTCACCACTGAGTGACTGCATCTCTTGCAGTAAAGAATTAGCACTAATTTGCATAACTTCCTCCAAAATAGTCGACTAAAAGTAAAGTATTGACAGATAGTTGACAGAAATGACTGTTAACTAGTTAAATGCAATAATCCTGCCAAAATGTGATTTTTTAGTACGATATCAATAAATCCCCATCATGACTATGCGGGGATCTGTATACCTGAATCTCTCATTTTCGCCATTTTATATCTTAGTGTTCTGGCACTTATTCCTAATCGTTCAGCCACTAGCTTTCGACTCCCTTGACATTGAGTCAATGTCTCCAAGATAATGACATGCTCTTGCGCTTTTAATTCATCACCCAAAGCATCCAATTCAACAGAATCCTCTAAACCACTTGATGGGCGTTTTTTATCCTGTGTTAATATCACCTCATCAGCATCAATAATAATCTCGTTCGCTGTAATGCTATGTCCGCTCATAATAATTAACGCTCGCTGGATCACATTATCTAACTCCCTGACATTACCAGGCCATCGATAAGTCAGTAATCGGCGTACGGCACTTTCTTCTAATTTCGGCACCTCAGTGAACCCGCTGGTGATTGCATGCCTTAACAATAAATGTCTCGCCAATGGTAATATATCAGCAGGCCTTTGATGCAATGCAGGCCAAGTGAGAGGAAAAACATTAATTCTGTAGTAAAGATCTTCTCTAAATTCACCAGATTTTGCCATTGATTTGAGATCACGATTCGATGTTGCCAACACCCTAACATCAAGTTTAATATTCTTACGTCCACCAATACGCTCAACCTCTTTCTCTTGTAAAACACGTAGCAGTTTAGCTTGCAGCCCTAGCTCCATTTCAGAAATTTCGTCAAGTAATAATGTGCCTCCTTGTGCCTGTTCAAACTTACCAGGGCAAGCTTGATAAGCGCCAGTAAAAGCGCCTTTTTCATAGCCAAACAATGTGGCTTCAAGCATATTTTCAGGAATTGCAGCACAATTAATCGCAACAAATGGTTGTTCTGAACGTGAACTGTTGAGATGAATAAACCGGGCAAGTACTTCCTTACCTGAGCCACTGGGGCCCATTATCATCACAGAAGCATCAGAGGTGGCAACTCGCTGCGCTAACGACAATAAAGCTAAACTTTTTTCATCTGCAACAACAGGTTGCTCATGAGACAATTTAGGCTTCAAATAACGAGAAACTTGATTTAATAGCACCTCTGGTGCAAAAGGTTTTGCCAAATAGTCAACAGCACCTAATTTCATCGCATTAACGGCATTGTCTATCGTCGCATATGCTGTCATTAACAATATCGGCACGTGAGCATGCTGTTGCTGAAGATAGTTCAGTAAACCTATGCCACCGATCCCTTCCATCTGCACATCACTGATCACCATATCAAATGACTCATTTTTAAGTTTTATAATTGCATCTTCAGCAGAAGCAACATCAATGCATTCATAATGTGCCATCAATAAGGTATCGAGTAAGGCTTCACGAAGTGCACGATCATCTTCGACCAGTAATAACTTACCTTCTGACATAGTCAGTCCCTCCATCATCTTTACTGCAGTAAAACGGATTTGACTGCTCAGTTTCATTCCCCACTATTTTGGGAAAATGCAACAAAGCTCTACACCCATTATTTTTTTCACATCTAAGTTGCATCTTGCCATTATGATTAGCCACAACGGACTGCACGACTGCTAATCCCAGTCCAGTACCTTGTGGCTTTGTGGTGAAGAAGGGCTCAAGCACCTTATGCTGCATTGCTTTGTCTAAGCCTTGACCATTATCGATAATGTCGATGTGTAAACACGAATCTGTTTCATACCCTTGAATTTTGACCTTAGTCGATCCCGCTTCAATACTGTTGACAACAAGATTATTAATCGCAGAGCTTAACGCACTATGGTTAGCAAAAAATAAACTATTAGAAGTGTCAACAAACTCTAACTGGCATAAATGCTGCTCGGCAATAGGCTCACAATTAGCTAATACGCTTGTCATTACCGTTGAAATATATTCTGGCTCACCTTTGTCTTGTGGACGACCCTTCGCCATCAAGAGCATGTCATTAACCTGATGCTCTAATTCATTAAGCCTATCGACTAGCTTAGTTTGAAATCGTCTTCTTGACCTATCAGTCAATTTTAGGCTACCTAGATTTGATGCGTACAACAAAGCAGCTGTCAATGGGGTACGTACTTGATGAGCTAATGTTGCCACCATTTTACCTAAAGCTGACAGTCGCTGTAGATGGGAGATATTTTTTTGTAGAAGACGGGTTTCAGTCAAATCGGTGAGCACGATTAACTGCCCAGCTTCGGGTGTAAGAGGAGTGATGGCAAGTTTGACTCTACGGCCATTACGAAGTGAAACCTCATGCCCATCATCATCTTGAGGAGCAAAAGCACGATTGATAACTTCAATCCACTTTACCCCCACTAAAGGTAATCCTAATAGTGTCGATGCTACCGGATTAACATCAGTCACTCGTCCATCATCATTGATAATGACAACCCCCGATGGCATCGCATGTAAAATACGTTCAATCCGGTTGGACATATTGACTCCAGATGCCGTGTCCAACCACTGATTGGCATGCAGAGCCACTTTATCGCATAGTATTTGAGAGTTTACAGGCATATCCACTCCGTCAAAAAATTGCTACTGACGGGGTTTATGCAGATTTTAAGCCAGAAAAAAACAACAAGGTTAAATTAATGTTTTTTTTATTATTTAACCACCCTAAATAAAGATGATAATTATCACTTATCATCAAAAAAACAAACATCATAAATAAAAAAAACCTCATATAGCGGTGATATTATCACCCATATATGAGGCTGTAATGTCTATAAATAAAAGCATAAATACGCTATGCCACTATTCTTTTCCCATGCCATACTTTCTCATTTTTTCAACTAGTGTTGTTCGCCTAATCCCTAGCATTTCGGCCGCTCTAGCCACAACGTTATCTTGCTGCTCTAAAGCTTGTCTAATCATATCGATTTCAAGCTCAGCCAATAGATCTTTAAGGTTTACGCCTTCTGGTGGTAATTCACTTGGAAAACGAGTTTCTGGAATAGCGATAGGCTCTTCATTACTAAAAATAGAAGCGAGTGCATCACGTTCAAGCTCCTCTTCACTGACTTCAACACAATATTCAGGCACGTCGATATGGCGATATTTAATTGGCAAATCATTCACATCCACTAAGCCACCAGGATAGAGAATAGTCAAACGTTCAACCAAATTAGATAACTCTCTGACATTACCGGACCAAATATGCTCTTTTAGTGACTCGATTGCTCTTTGAGTAAAGCGTACTTTACCTCTACCTTCGTTATACACACGGCTTACTAATTCTTGCAGCAACAGAGGAATATCATTTTTTCGCTCGCATAACGCAGGCATTTCAATAGGAAAAACATTCAGTCTATAGTAAAGATCTTCTCTAAATTCACCTTCTAAAATCATGGACTCTAATTCACGATGAGTCGCAGCTACGACACGAACATCGGTATGAATAGGCTTATTGCCACCGACTCGTTCAAACACGCGTTCTTGCAATACCCTCAATAATTTGACTTGCATCTGCAGAGGCATATCGCCAATTTCATCTAAGAACAAGGTTCCTTTTTCAGCTAATTCAAACCGCCCCTTACGTGCACTTATCGCACCAGTGAAAGATCCCTTTTCATGACCGAAAAGCTCACTTTCCAGTAATTCTGGAGGTATAGCACCACAGTTAATAGGGATAAAAGGCCCATCGCGTCGTTCTGAAATATAATGAATATTTCTTGCAACGACTTCTTTACCTGTACCTGACTGGCCTAAAACAAGTACAGTAGCATCAGAAGGAGCAACTTGATTAATCAAATGGCGTACCTGAGCTATCCCATCACTCCTACCAACCATGCTTCTAAATAATTTAGTTTGATTGACACTTATAGGGACATCTGGTTTTTTAGCCTGCCCAAAAACCTGACAAAAGTGCAGCAGCTCTGTCAATTGTGGATAATTGAGAGGTTCTTCAATATGGCCGAGCACATTAGACGAGACAATGTCTTCCATGTCACCTAACAATAATATAGGTTGCCAAGGTAAAGCCACTGCAAAAGATTGAAGTAACGCTTTAGATTGCATATCCGCAGAGATAATTAAGGCTCTAAATCGAGTATTCTTAATACGTAGTTCGAGTTTATCGACAGCAACTAACTCAACTTGCTCGCCCAAAAATTCACATACACACGATAAGCGATTAATTCGCTCAGACTGTTTACCTACAAGTAGAATTCGTTGATCAGTTTGCATCATTCAAAAGCCATAAAGCGCTCGTTATTATTCGAAATTAATGATTAAGTTTATTGTTTTAAAACTGAAGTAGTGTTTCCAATCTGTGTAGAACAAAACACTACCACAGGAATAGTGTATTATCAGCAAACTATTAGCAAGTACCTGATGCATTTTATGCTCCATTGAATTGATTTTAGCAGATTTTTTACTGAAGATAATCAACAAATCAAAATAATGAAGTCAATAAATTGACTTGGATGAATCAATGAGCAATTGAACACCCTGTCACTACATGAGAAAGAATTACATTGCTTCTGTATGAGACACGACATGATGCATATCGGCCGGAATAGCGTCCCATCCTTCTTTAATTGTTTTTAGAATATCGATAACATCATTGATTGCTTGAACATCATTGTTTATATTGGCTTCAGAGATCCTCCTTAACATAAAGTCGTACAGTTCAGACAGATTACCTGCAATATCACCACCTGCATCCATATCAAGGCTATTATTCAAACCAGTAACAAGTCCAATAGATTTACCAATATAGACACCCTTACTTACCATATCTTGATTTTCGATAGCATAACGACTTTGTGCCAAACGCTGTAATGCCCCTTCAAACATCATCTGTATGATTCTGTGCGGTGAAGCGACTGATATCTCACTCTCAACTGATATTTTACGATATGATTGCAGTGACTTTCTCATATATACCTACCTATTTATCACCGATTGATTTGTAAACATTAATTTGACGTTTACTTTTTCTGCTCAAATGCATCAACTCTTGCCTATGTAACATGATGGCTTTAGCTCTGTGTTCAAAATCTTGCGTAAGCGCTAACTCTTTTAGCCACATAGCTTTATCTTCAGGCTTGATCTTTATCAGGTACCTATCAAGTAGAACTTGGCGCTTATCAACTAATAACAGCAATTTTGATACCAACTCATCTGCTAATTCATGTTCGGCTGGCTCTTTATCTAAAAATATTAGCAATTCGGTAAGAGATTGATTTAATTTTTCCAATTCTATCATGTGACTCAAATTTTACTCCGGTTCAAAGATAGGTTAATTTTCACTTCTTACCACCCCAGGTAAAGAGTTCAAACCACTGATAATACTACCAGACTGTTGATTTAACTGACCAACAATAAGGTCCATTGCATTAAATTGCTTAAACAATCGAGTCTGTAGCAGTTCCATTTTAAGGGTGAAATCTTCTCGTTGCGTATCTAACCGTTGTTTATCACTAGTATAAGCATTATTTCGTGAATCAATAAGCCCAGTCGGTTTAACATAACCTTCAACCAGTTCATCAAGTTGCACGGCAAGTCCTGTCTCATCAGTTGAAAAAAGCCCTTCTATACTGCCAATGTCTTGATCTATCACTGTGTCTAACTTAGTACTGTCAATAGACAGCTTGCCATATCTATCGGCCGTAATCCCTATATCATAAAGAGCAACAGACTCACTATCCACACTGACACGAGAACTGATCATATTACGTGTTTGAGATTCTATCGAGCGAACCATAGCATCCCCTTGAAGGGCTGCTGACGTTTTTTTCTCTTGATCATAAGCGCTAAGCTTAGCAATGGATCCCATTAAACTATTATAAGCATCAACAAATCCGGTAATGTTTCCTTTAATACCTTCTTTATCTAATTCTATTTTGACTGTACTGGTGGTATTAACATCTGCATCAGTAAGATTAAGCGTCACCCCTGTTACCGCACCAGTGATCTCATTACTTTGGGAAGTCAATTTTTGTCCATCAACATAAATAATTGATGGCTTCGCCTCCTGAAGTTCAGTCAAGTTTACCCCACCAAACATATCATTTAAGCTGGTACCTGCGGTGTCCGTTGCCGCGATTGATATTTGATTATCACTGCCTTCAACATCAGAGCTAAGTACTAAGCGGCTACCAGCATCACTGGTAATAATAGTTGCTGTCACCCCCACATTGTCAGTCGCATCATTGATATTTCTTGCAATATCTTCAAGTGACTCAGCAGCACCCACTACCACTGAAAAACTTTGACCATTAACACTAAGATCTAAGCTACCCTCACCTACAGCAGCTGTCGG
The DNA here is from genome assembly GCF_013248905.1 of Shewanella sp. VB17. NCBI lineage: Bacteria > Pseudomonadati > Pseudomonadota > Gammaproteobacteria > Alteromonadales > Shewanellaceae > Shewanella > Shewanella sp. VB17. The sequence continues at coordinate 2,044,433 of NZ_JABRVS010000001.1, read as the reverse complement.
ATCAGCAATATTAATGCCTGCAACCTTATGAGTCGTGGCAAGTTGTTCAACCTGAATATTATAGCTTCCCGTTTCTGCAGTTTTATCGGCCGTTGCGGTGAAAAATTGATTGTCTCCTGTGGATACCGATTTCTGGTTAATATTATTACCGTCTTTGAGTTTCTCAAGCGCGTCTTGAAAAGTAGACAAGGCGCTTTTTAATGTGCCTATTGCTGATACCTTAGAATCAATTGTCTGTTCTTTTTTATTAAAGATGGCTTCTTTAGGGACTTTTTCAGCATCGACTAAGACACCGACAATAGTATTAATATCTAACCCTGAGCCTATTCCCGTCGCTGTTAATGCCATAAAAACCTCATAAAATAACCATATTTAAAACTAACGATCACGCCTCAGTTTTCATCAAAAGCCCTGTGACTTCAGATAATTTCTGTGCTAACTTTATCGCTTCTTCGTTAGGAATTTGCCTAATAATATCACCAGAATCCACATCCATTACTTTAACGATATTCTTACCTGATTCATCAATCTGAAATGCTAACCCTTTACGCATGACTGACATCATATCAGACAGATCATCAACAAGTTTCTGCATGTCTGCTTGGCTGGCTTTAGGCTGAGCTTCATTCTCTTTTTCAGCCTTATCTACCGCTTGAATTGTGGCTCGGCGTTCTAGCTCTGTACTCTCTGGAGCCGTTGCTTTCACCTGCCCAACACTGGGCTCTATTTTCACCGCTGCAGTACTGGATGAGTTGATTAAATTAATATCCATAACTGTATTCTCCTCACATCAAATGGCATCACCATCTTACAACCAACAAGAGGAGATCCGAATCGAACCTCCCTACTTACCTATTTATCTACCACGTATCAACTAAGCGTTAATTGATATTATAGTAAAGATAGAGCAATTTGAGGTAGTTGGTTAGCCTGAGCTAGCATTGCTGAGCCCGTTTGCTGCAACACTTGGTTTTTGGTCATTGTTGACGTTTCTTTAGCAAAATCCACATCAACAATACGGCTCTTAGCATCAGCAACGTTGGCTTGTGTATTAGCACTGTTGCTAATATTGTGAGCGATACGATTTTGAATCGCACCCAACTTAGCTCGTTGGGTATCGATAGTTTTAATCGCCGCATCAATATTAGCAAGAGAAGTAGACCGATTAGCTGAAGTGGCTACCGCTAAAGTATTGACTGACAATGACCCTGCATCAGACTTACCAACAGACACCTTAATATCTTCCCCTTCTTGGTGGCCTACTTGGAATGTTTTACCGGCCGAAAAATCTCCATTTAACAATTTAGTATCACCAAATGCGGTATTACTACCAATCGAGGTAATTTCCAACGCTAATTCATCCATTTCGGCTTTTAACGCATCTAAATCGGCAGTACTGTTTGCCCCGTTTTCAGCTTGGATGGTCAAATCACGCATCCGCTGAAGCATGTTAGTTTGCTCTTGCATTGCCCCTTCTGAGATTTGCGCGATTGAAATTGCATCGTTTGCATTACGCATACCGACTTCTAAACCTCGAACTTGAGAATTCAAACGATTAGAAATACCTAAACCTGCTGCATCATCTTTGGCACTGTTAATGCGCAAACCACTTGATAAACGCTCCATTGAGGCCGCTAAATTACTACTCGACATATTCAGATTTTTCTGAGACTTCAATGATGTGACGTTCGTATTTACTGTAATAGCCATAATTTGTTTCCTCTTTATATACCTGGCTTGAAACTTTGCCTGTCTTCTTAGCCAGGCTGAGCATTTTGGTTACAGTATATTTAACGGCAGAGGAGTTTTTATCTTTAACTTTTTTTCTAAATAAAACGTAAAGATAAGAATTTAATAAATAAAAAACAAACATTACTAATACGTTAGAGAACTGAAAACGACCCCACATAACTGACTATATAGGTGTCGTTTTATGGCATGCTCATAGCCTAACCTAAAAGAGCAAGCGCAACTTGCGGTAACTGGTTTGCCTGAGCAAGCATCGCCGAGCCTGTTTGTTGCAATACTTGATTCTTGGTCATCGTCGCTGTTTCTCGTGCAAAATCCACATCAACAATACGGCTCTTAGCACCTGCAACATTAGCTTGAGTATTAATACTATTACTTATGTTATGCGCCAATCGGTTTTGCACTGCACCTAATTTGGCCCGCTGTGTATCAATCACCTTAATCGCTGCATCTATTCTACTCAGCGATGAATTTCGTCCTGCTGACGTTAACACCGTGAGGGCATTTACAGACAATGTCGCAGCATTAAGCGTACCCACAGAAATAGTGACATCCTCACCCTCTTGGTGACCCACTTGAAACAACTTACCCGCAGAAAAATCACCAGTAAGTAATTTAGTGTTACCAAATGCTGTGCTATTACCAATCGCGGTTACCTCTATGGCTAACTGATCCATTTCAGCTTTTAATGCTTCCAAATCAGCGGTGCTGTTGGCCCCATTTTCAGATTGAATGGCCAAATCGCGCATACGCTGAAGCATGTTGGTTTGCTCTTGCATCGCGCCTTCTGAGATTTGGGCGATTGAAATCGCATCATTCGCATTACGCATCCCCACTTCTAACCCACGAACCTGAGAGTTCAAGCGGTTAGAAATAGCGAGACCTGCCGCATCATCTTTTGCGCTATTAATCCGTAAACCACTTGATAAACGCTCCATTGAGGTTGAAAGATTACCTGTTGAGGTATTCAGGTTCTTCTGTGCTTTCAATGATGTCACGTTAGTATTAACTGTAATAGCCATGTTGACTTCCTCTTTCTTAGTTACAAGGCCAAGATTCGACCTTGGCTAAATTAAATAGATTATCCATTCAAATGTGATCTATATATAATCAAACAGTGAAACAGACCCTACCTGACTAAACACACTAGAAACTGCATTTAATGCCAACTGTTGCTTTTCAAACTCTGTAATTGCCGAGGCATAGTCAAGATCTTCTAACATAGACAGAGTTGAACTATTGACTATCTTCTCGTCCACATGATGTGTCCTATAGCTTTCGATGCTTTTAAGGCTGTTGCCTGTTTCACCTCGAGCAATACTGACTTGATTAACACCACTATCTATATTATTCAATATCTGTGCCAATTCAGATTTACCTTGCGGTGTATTCAACTTATTTGGATCTTCCAATAAGGTAATTGCTTGATTTATTGTATTAAAAACACTGATCCCTGACTCAGGAGCAATACTGAAGCTATCTCCAGCAGTAGGCATACCGTCAAGTTTAACCTCTACACCATTGAAAGAAATTGGGTTTGTAGCATCAAAACCCACTTCAGTCGTCACAAGTACGGCACTAGAATTGCGCACTTCTAAGTTTGCTCCAACCATCGTAAAGGTATAAGTATCTTCTACGTAGGATCCAGGATTAGTAATGTTGGCACTTGATACTGAAAAATCACCCACCTGACTCGGCAGATAATTGGCACTATAATCACCTAACCCACTAGGAGCATTCATAAAAGCCTTATCGCCTGGAATATTTATTTCAACGCCAACCCCAGAGGCAATAACCGCTTCACGTACCCCGCTATCACCGCTATATATCATGTTGCCTGTACTATCAAAAGCAAAAGGTTGCCCACCCGTTTCGTGACCCGCAAAGATATAATTACCCGATTCATCTTTGGTATTGGCAACAGCTAATAATTCTTCTAACGTGGCACGCAGCTCATCGGCAATCATTTGCCGCTCAGAAGGACTTAACGAACCATTGACTGCACGAATAATATGTTCTCTTGTCGAACTCACTAATGTTTCTGTTGCTCCCAACTTACTTTCACTCACACTGAGTCGATTGTTGGCATAATCAATGTTCTTCATAAATTGATCGACTAAGGCATTTTGTTGGTTTAAATTGTCGATGCCTACTGCAGCAACAGGATCATCTCCCGCAGTATTAACTCTCTTGCCACTCGATAGCTGGTCTAAAATTTTACTGGTCGCTATTTGCTTATCTAATACACTGGTAATGCTTTGATTAAACATCTGTGAAGTGGAAATTCTCATGTTATCTTTCCTCTATCGAACGGAATTAAATAAGGTATCGAAGATCTCGGTAGCGGTCGTCATTATTCGTGCTGATGCTTGGTAGGCTTGTTGAAATCGAATAAGATTGCCAGCCTCTTCATCAAGATTCACACCCGATTCACTCTGCACCCGGTTATACGCTTGAGAAAATACCGCCTCGGAGGACCCCAATGCCACACTCGCCGCTTTCGCTTTACCACCAATCACTAAATTGGTCTCTTCATACACGTCAGCTAAGGTAGAGCTGCCGCTGTTCATTAACTTAGCTTCACTTAATTTTGCCATCGATATTGCATTGGTGTTGTCACCAGGCGCAAATGAAAGATCAAATGTAAACCTATCGGTAGCCCCTGCCGCTGTTGTAACATCAAAAGTAAAACCATAAGCACTTATCGATGGAGGCGTATAAGGCGCGGCGGCACCAAGTGATACGCCATTTTCATCAAAGACTTCAAACGTGTTAGTGGTCGTGTTAATCTCAAACGTCAGCTCAGAGCCCGCGATAGGAAAATTAGCATTCGTCCTATCATCAATACTCACCATGTCTACAGAGGTGTTACCTGAGTTACCCGCATCGGCAGTGATGATTGGTGCCGCTGCGGCAATGCCTTTCACGTCCGTCATGATCACGTTAATGCCAGCAGCTGCTCTTGATGATGGTCGAATGGCAAATTTATCACCATCAACAAATGAACCTGAATCGATATGAATAGAAAAACCATCCCCTCCATCAAGCTGAGTACCATTTAATGTTAAAGGCGTGACGACACCGGTGGTCATATCTTCGAGGTCATATGTTGCCGGCGCAGTAAAAGTCAGCTCGTAACGCTCACCCGTTAATACAGAGCTGTCATCGATATTAACCCTAAGGTTTGCTGTACCTACATTATTGCCAAAAGAACCGACTCGACCAAATGACATCGCAGCATCGTTAATATCGGTAAATATGTTTTGCCCCATCTCGCCATTAAGATCAAAACCTTGAGCATTGGCTTGATTAAATGCATCAGCAACACCTAAAGCCAATTGTCCTACTTCTAATTGAGCTTGCACTAGAGTTTCATCGCGAAACTCAACTAAAGCACCAAGTTGCCCCCCCATTTGGATAGGATCTATGATAAGTGTTACCCCAGCGATAGAGCTGGTCACTCTAAGCTCTTCTGGATAAGGATCTCCTGTTGTTGTGCCAATAGACATGGACACTTCACCAGAAACTAACATCACTGCACCCCCTAGCATAATACTCTTGGCGCCGGTGTCTAACGGGATCACATTGACTTGAGAATACTGACTCAGCTCCTGAATAAGTGCATCTTGTTTGTCCAAGAGTCCCATGTCTTCACCTTGAAACTTCATCAACTCTTCATTGATATGCCCTAACTCTTTACCTATTTCATTAATCCGTTCAGTGATCCCTACAATTTGATCATTGGTTTGTTTCATTTGCCCATCTAAATGAGATTGCATCTGATTCAAACTAATCGCTAACTGATCTGCAGCCCCTAACACATTGCCTCTTATACCCAGATCATCTGGAATATCCGCTAAACTGTTTAATCCAGAAAATAAGTCATTCAATCCTTGAGGAATGGATTTACCAATTTGCGAAAACAACTGATCCATCTCATTTAATTTAGTGTGAGTTGCTTGTGCTTCACTCACGCTCGTTTGCCCTATACGTAACTCCCTTTCTGCATAATGGTTGTAGATACGTTTTACATCTGAGATATAGGTGCCAGCACCATAAAAATTACTGCCTAAACGCTGATGATCAAGACTGACTTGCTCTGCCACTTGTCTATGATAACCCTGAGTATTTACATTGGTGATATTATTGCTGGTCACCGCTAACTGTGACTGAGCTGCCAGTACGCCTGAACGGGCAATATTAAGAAGATCTGAAGCCATTAGCTGACGCTCCTAAACTGCTGGATATTGTTAATCAAGATATTCATTTCTCTCCTCCAGATAATCCCATTTTCAGCTCTGAAGAAAGCATTTTCATGACCTTAATGACCTTAGTGGCATATTTAGGATCGGTTGCATAACCTGCATCTTGTAACGCCTGAATAAATTCATTGGGTTGAGCCACTTTTTTCATCGCATCTTGATAACGTGGTCCGTCAGAAATAAAGCCCACAAAGTCATCAAAACTTTGTTTAATATCATCATAAACTCGAAAATTGGCTCTTTGTTGCACCGCAACACCTTGTTCATATTCGAGTGTTTTAACTGCTACCTTATTACCTTTCCAGCGATGATCAGCCTTAATATTGAATAAGTTATTACTTGAGTCTCCATCGGTTCTCTGAACCATTTTCTGTCCCCATCCAGTCTCAAGCGCTGATTGAGCAATCAAGACTTCAGCTTGCGTGCCTAATCTTGCAGCGGCTTTTTTTGCATGAGGGTACAGTTTAGTGACGAAGTCATGTCGGTCAGTAAACTTCATATTCGATATCGGCGCTTCTGACGGCAATGGCTTGCCGACCAAAATAGTCTGCAGCTGATCACTTGCCACTTGCTTCCCCCTCCCTGGTTGAAGGGCTATCTGAGGCTCTTTAGTTGTCGCGCGATTGAGCACCATAGCTTGCTCAATACCATCGGGTAAATTTGCATTACCGCGCAGTACTGATGCGGGGGTGATCTTACTTGTCTCAGGAGATAGCTGTTGCACCATCAAATCAGCCAGCCCTAACATGCCTTTATCTGATAGATTGACGGACATTTGTTGATCGTGCATTTGTTCGTAAAACTTGGTGTATTGACTATTCATTGGATTGTCAGATTCAAAAGCGGCATTGGCATCACGCATACTTTTCATCAGCATTTGTACAAAAATACTCTCAAACTGCTGAGCCACCTCTTTCAACGCAGCCTTATCATCTTTTTGAGCTTTAGATCTAAGCGAATCTAAGCCTGCAATGTCCAAAAAGTGAGATGAGTTTGACAGCTTTTCCATAATCGATTCCAATAATCGCGACAATAATCAGGCAGTATTCGCCTAGTGATAACAAACAATGCAAAGCACGTACCAATTGTCAAAATTAAGAGGGTAATTGAACTGAATTGATGTCTATTTAGCCAAAAAAATTGACTGGTTAGCCATATACTAAGCAGTCAATTTTGACAGAACAATGAATCATGTCGATAGCGGTTAAATAATGATAAGTTCACCGTGTAAAGCACCTGCCACTTTTAGCGCTTCTAAAATAGCCAACACATCTGATGGTGCCGCACCAACCAAGTTAACCGCCCTGACGAGTTCATCAAGTGTGGTGCCTGGATTGAACATAAACATCCTACTGTCTTCTTCATTTATATCAATGGTACTCTCGGCTGTCACCACAGTTTGTCCACCACCCAATGCGTTAGGCTGTGATACTTGAGTCGCTTCAGCAATCGTCACCGTCAACCCGCCATGTGTGACCGCGGCGGGTAGTAGACGAACATCTTTGCCCACCACGATGGTTCCAGTACGTGAGTTAACAATCACTTTGGCTGACTCTGATGCGGGCTCAACATGAAGGTTCTCAAGGGTGGCCAGAAAAGACACTCGTTGCGACACATCTCTTGGCGCACTCACTTGTACCGAAGCCGAATCAAGCGCTCTTGCCATTCCAGGACCAAGGAGTTCATTAATGGTATCAGCAAGCCTTTTTGCTGTTGAAAAATCAGCACGGTGTAAATTAAACGTCAAGTGATCACCTGTAGAAAATGGCGTGACCACTGTTCTTTCTACAATAGCCCCATTAGGAATACGCCCCACAGTGGGGGTATTTTGAATCACTTTAGAGCCATCGAGTCCTTCGGCACTAAAGCCACTCACGACCATACTCCCTTGAGCAATGGCATATACATTCCCATCAACGCCTTTAAGAAAGGTCTGCAACAAGGTTCCTCCCCGCAAACTCTTGGCTTCACCTAAACTCGATACTGTTACGTCAAGACCTTGACCTGGCTTGATAAAGGCTGGCATTTTGGCACTAACTGCCACAACGGCTACATTTTTAATTTTGGGTCTTAAATTATCCGGTAAATTAATCCCGAAGTTTTTTAGCATGGTTTTAAAGGTTTGTTCTGTATAACTCGTTTTTTCACCTGTACCTGGCAAACCAACCACAAGTCCATAACCAATTAACTGATTACTCCGCACGCCTTGCACATTGGTAATATCTTTAATCCGCTCTGCTTGGCTGACAGCAGAAACCCATAATAAGATAAACAAATAATATCTGTTAATTTTCATCTTGATTCCTTCTTAAAAAGGCCACCAGCTGCCCATAAAGAAAGCGCTAAACCAGCCCACTTTTTGAACATCTGCAAAGGTACCCGTGCCACTATATTGAATACGAGCATTGGCGACTCTAGGGGAATCGATAGTATTATCAGGACGAATATCTTGCGAACGAACAATCCCTGTAAGGCGAACAAATTCATCTCCATTATTAATGCTTATCCATTTTTCACCACGGATCACCAAATTACCATTATTCAATACTTGCATGACATTGGCAGAGATACTGCCTGATAAACTATTACTCTGATCGGCATCAGACTCACGCTTAGTATTCATACTGTCATTGTATCTAAAATCAATGGGGTTACCACCAATTGACATGTTGGCCCCAAGTGCATAAATAGGATCTAAGGTTAAGTCCGTGCCTTTTTTAATCTCATTTTTGGCGCTTTTGGTGGCCTGTGTCTCCTCCATCAACATGACGGTAATGATGTCTCCAACTTTCAACGCCTTAATATCAGAATAAAGGCTTGATGACTGGCTTGCCTGATACATAGATCCTGTTGCGGCTATTTTCGTTGCCGGGGCCTCTGGATAAACAGGTGCATAATAAGGATCATCAGCAATGGGCTTCTCCCTTGTTGACATGCAGCCTGTTAATGCCGTGATAAGCACCATGACTGATGCGACCAATAACAAATACTTATTCATGACTTGCCCCTATAAATTCTGAGTAACATAGGACAGCATTTGATCAACGGCAGAGATCACCTTGGAATTCATCTCATAAATACGTTGGCTCTCAATCAAATTAACCAGCTCTTCGGTAACGTTCACGTTCGATGTTTCTAGCGCACCTTGGCGAATAATTCCCATCCCATCTAAGGATGCCGTCCCCTGAATCGGTGTACCACTTGCGCCAGTTTCGGTATATAAATTTTGCCCCATTGGGTCTAACCCACTTGGATTAATAAAATCAGACATGCTTAACTGGCCCACAACTTGACTCTCTGCAACCCCCGCAGTTTTGACTGACACCTCTCCTTCTGCAGAAACAGTAATTGCTGTTGCATTATCAGGAATAGTGATCGCAGGTTGCAGCACATAACCAGATCCAGATGTAACAATTTGCCCACTATCATCCAAGGTAAACTGCCCATTGCGACTATAAGATGTTGTGCCATCAGGTAACTGTATTTCAAAAAAACCAGGTCCCTCAACCATTAAATCCAATGAATTGTCCGTGGTAAGCATATTACCTTGAGTAAATATCTTCTGAGTCGAAACCACTTTAGTTCCCGCTCCGATATTTAACCCATTAGGCAATTTAGTGTTTGACGCACTTACCCCCCCAGCTTGATTGACCGTTTGGTATAAAAGATCTTCAAAAACAGCACGACTCTTCTTATAACCAACAGTACTGGCGTTAGCCACATTATTAGAAATCACTGAAATATCGGTTTGCTGAGCGTCTAGCCCAGTCTTACTTATCCATAGTGCCGGATGCATAGTATAACCTCCTAACTAATGCGTATAAGTGAAGCAGATGCTTTATCCATCTCTTCTGCGGTTTTCATCATTTTAACTTGCATCTCAAATTGACGTTGAATGCTAATTAGAGACACCATTTCATTGACAGCATTGACATTACTTCCCTCTACAGCTCCACTTTCTAACGCAACAAATGGATCTGCAGGGGCATCTTCACCCGATGTCAGCCTAAAGAGACCATCGGCGCCCCTCATCATATTTTCATCACCTGGATTGACCATTTTAATTTGGCCAACTTCTTCAATCACTTCAGCTGTCGAACCTAGAGGCCTAACGGAGATAATACCATCTTGTGATATCAACACTTTATCTATGGGTAAAGGTAAAACAATCGGACCTGAATCTCCCATAATAGGATTACCTCTGTCGTTACGTAACAAACCAGAAGTGTCAAAACTTAAACTACCAGAGCGAGTATAAGCCTCACCACCGTCAGCACCTTGAACCGCAATCCAACCACTATTTTTAATAGCAATATCGAGATCGCGACCCGTGGTTTTAATTGGGCCTGAGCTAAAGTCTGCAGAGGGGTTTTCAGTCATCGCAAACACGCGTGTTGGCAAGCCCTCACCAAAAGCCTGCATGGATCGCGCTTGCGCCATATCAGCTTTAAAACCGTCAGTATTGGCATTGGCTAGGTTATTCGCTCGCACGGCCAACGAGTTCATATTCTGTTTAGCACCGCTCATGGCAACGTAGAGTAATTTATCCACTGGCTCCTCCGTCAATTTTTTGCATCAATCTTTGTCTACATTAAACAATGCAAATTGCGCGCCAAAAAAAGCGGGAGTAGAAGCAAAGATAACTAAAATAGAAATATGGTGTCTTGAAGAAAAATAACCACCACACTAAAAAATGAATAAAAAAATGCTAGTCAGTTTTATTGACTAGCATTAGTAAACAGCCGATTTAATGATTAATTTTAACGGATCTGCAGCACCGTTTGCTGCAGTGTGTTGTTCACTTCCAGCGTTCTTGAATTGGCCTGAAAGTTTCGCTGCGCTGAAATCAAATCGACTAACTCAGTGGTCAAATCAACGTTAGATTGCTCCAGCGCTGATGAACGAATACTACCAAAGGTACCGCTGTTGGCTTCACCAGCTAGCGCAATCCCCGAATCTAAACTCGCTTTCCATGACGTATTACCCACCTGAGTCAAACCTTGCTCATTCGCAAAACGGGCTAACGCAACACGCGCTAACGGCACCGTTGAGCCATTACTGTAACTGGCGTTAATTAACCCATCCGCCCCAACTTCAACATTGGTTAAACGGCCAACTGTAGTACCATCTTGGGTGAGCAAAGTCACTTCAAACGTAGAGGAAAATTGTGTTGGGTTATTAAAATCAATGGTCAATGTTTGCGTACCATCAGTACCAGGGCCTAAAATATTGGCACCAGTAACACCAAGAGCGACAGTCGTTACCGTCGCAGGGGGGGCTGGAGTATCCCCCGCAAAAGCCCCTGTGTCATCAAAGGTCAATACTGAACCTTTCCAACTGCCTAACACAGCAGCAGTTTCAGCAGGTGCAGTACTGTCAGCAACCCCATCGGCATCAGTATCGATATCATACGTAACAGCTGGCGTCACATCGATATCAAGCTGTTTACCATCAAGTGCGTAATAAGCCACCCAATTACTCGCTCCGGTATAGGCTGCTTGATTTGGGCGTACAAAATAAGTGGTCAAAATATGAGACTCACCTAACGAATCATACATAGTTACCGCAGTTGAATTGTTGTAGGTATCACGGTCATTGGGATCAAATAATGTTGGATCTAAGGTCGCATCGCCTGCATTGAGGTTCATCTGTATACCAATGACCTCCGTCTTTTCGGGACTGCCAGCGGTGTCAGGAATAATCACTGGACCTGTGGTGGTTAAGCTTACCGATGTCGAATTACCGTCCTTATCAACCCCAAATGTTTGCAAGAAATTACCTTGTGAATCCACTAAGTAATTATTTGCATCCACTTGAAAGGCACCAGCTCGAGTGAAGGTTGCATCTTGAGAGTCTAAATTAGGAGCGGTGACAAAAAAACCGCCGCCACTAATGGCCATGTCTAATGCATTTTTGGTAAACTGTAGGCTGCCTTGCTGAAACTGCTGAGCAACTTGATTGGTCGTCACACCACCACCAACCGCCGTTTTACCATTGGCGAAAATAGAATTAGCATAAACATCAGCAAACTCTGCTCGGGACTCTTTAAAGCCAATACTACTCACGTTAGCGATGTTATTCGCCGTGGTATTCAGATCTTTTTGCGCAGCTGATATACCACTTAATGCAATGTTAAACGACATAATTCACCTCGATTGCTATTTACTTCTGAAAATGACTTTTTCAGCCACACTTCTATTCGCTTTACCTAATATCGAGTCCCCTTGTTAAGGCACCAGATAATTTAATTAGCTTTCAGAGACCGCTAATACATCTCCAATTTTAATGCCACCGACGCCTCGTAAATTGAGGATCGCACCAGTACTGGCATTGCCTAAAGACACGCTGGTGACATGAGCATAGGCTGATACGGCCAATTCTTCACTTTTACCCTCTATCCTCCCTGACGCTTTTATAGAGTAAATCCCGCTGCTAGCTGGCTCACCATTGGTACCAAGCCCATCCCAACTCACATCAACATTCCCACCTTCACTCCCATCAATAATAAAACGCTTAATCAGCTGACCTTTTTCATCTTCAATACGCACAGTGATCTCCTTAATCGCTTCAGGTGTACTAACAACCCCTCTTAACTCACGATCCACATCCGAAATATCTGTGATAAAACCCGTATCTGATGGAATTAATACTTTTTGCCCGACTAATCCTGATGCTTGTAACGCTTGGCTTGAGGTCATAACAGCATTAAGATTAATGATTTCATCATTAAGATTATTAATCCCATCAACAGTTGAAAACGATGCCATCTGTGCAATCATTTTATCGTTATCAACGGGTTTAAATGGATCTTGCATCGATAGCTGTTGACTTAAAAGAGAAAAGAAATCTTCTTGGGTCAACTCTTGATTATTGGCCTCAGGTATTAATGAATCTTCGGGAAGACGAATGGCATCCAGAAACGGATTACCTGTCGTCGTTGTTTGCCCGCTACTTTCAGTTCTAGCTGCCTGAGCCGTCGATGTCGTTTGCGGTGCTGGCACAACAGGTTGCGACGCACCAGCAACGGGTTGAGTATTATTGAGTGGGTTAATGAGGCTCACGACTTACCTCCTCCTATTTGCCAATTCTGAGAGTTTGCTGAAGCATCGATTTGGCAGCTTCAGCGACCTGTACATTCATCTGATACGAACGAGAAGCCGAGATCATATCTGCCATCTCCTCCATCACATTCACATTGGGCTTATAAATAAAACCATCAGGATCTGCCATGGGGTGATTGGGTAAGTATTCCTTTAATAAAGGTGCATCACTTTCAACAATACCTTTTACCGCAACAGATTGTGATGACTGTTGTTGATGATTTGCTTTGGCCATTTCGGCTTCAAAAATGGGATGGCGAGCACGATACGTTTCAGCAATACTGCTGGAAACTGAATCTGCATTCGCAATATTACTGGCTGTGGTATTCAATCTTACCGATTGGGCAGACATACCAGAACCTGAGACATTAAAAATATTAAATAAGCTCATAATTAACTACCTTTTAATGCTTTCTTAAGTCCGGAAAATTTGCTGTCTAAAAACCCCAGCGACATCTGATACTCTAATGCATTTTGCATAAACTCGGATTGCTCTTGTTGAATATCAACCGTATTACCGTCACCTGTATCCGGTTGATTTGGAATTCTATATCCATAATTTTGCGCAGAAAGGGCGGTTAAATCGAAATGTTTGCTATCATTACCCATCATTTTTAAACCACGTTGACGTGTTGTTGCAGCTTGTAATGTTTTATCAAAATCAACATCGCGCGCCTTATAATGAGGAGTATCTGCATTGGCAATATTCGAGGAGATAACTTCAGCACGTTGAGAACGGATCCCAAGTGTATATTGGTGAACTCCTAATGCCTTATCAAAATTAATCGCCATAAAGTTGCCTCCTAAGCTTAATGCTAATAACAAAGCAATAGTCATGCCAGAAAAACAATATTGAGAGGGGATAATCTTTCTTTAAATAGGATAGTAATCAAAAAATAAGCCAGTTTACTGACTTAAGCAGATAAAGACTGAAATAGTGCTAAGAAATAAAGCCTATTTTATTTAATATTGAATAATCAAGGGATCGCTGAGCTGTAAACACCTTCGCTAATGAAAAAATACTGCCATATTCTTATGTTTTCTTTTGATAATAGATCCCAGGATTACACCGGATCATGTCAAACTCATCAGTTAATCCAGCAATCGACTCTGAAGCGCCAAGAAAAAGTACCCCTTTCGGATTTAAAGCGGCAGCAAATTGCCGTAATATTTTTGATTTTGCCTCAGGGGCAAAATAAATAAGGACATTACGACAAAAAATAATATCAAACTTACCTAATAAGGTATAACTCTCAAGTAAGTTATGAGCTCTGAAATTCACTAAGCGTTTAACGTTATCATTAATGACCATGCTGCCATCGGCAGTCGCAGCAAAAAATTGACGCTTACGCTCATCAGATAAACCACGTCCTAAAGCTAAGTTATCGTACTCAGCTGCCTTGCATCGCTCTAGCATAGAAGGAGATAAATCTGTCGCCAATATTGATGCTTTACCGGATAAAGAACCAGGTTTCTTTTGTTGATATTCTAAAATGGTCATGGCAAGTGAGTAAGGTTCTTGACCGGAAGAACACGCGGCAGACCAAATTTTAAGGGGGTTTCCAAGTTTGCTATAGTGAGGTAATAGATCATTGAACAGCAAATCAAACGGATATTTATCCCTAAACCACAAGGTTTCATTTGTGGTCATGGCATCGATGACTGAAGCCCGTAATTGTCGCTCAGCAGGCTTCATAGAATGTTTAACCACTTCTGATAATGATGGTAGGTTATAAAGCCCCATCAAAGGAGCAAGTCGACTGCGCACTAAATATTGTTTACTATCACCCAGCACAATACCGCTGTGTTGTTCCAGAAATAACCTAAATTGTGTGTACTCAGTTTCAGCAAGTGATTTGTTTGACACCTAGATATCCTAATATCAATAAAATAAACTATTACATTATAACAGTAACCATATACCCCGCAGTCTTATACGTTAGCAAGCTACAATAAACAAGCTTAATATAATAGTGCCCTTGTCCGCACAAATATCATTATAGACTCAAATGTTTATTTACTGCTGCCGCAAGTTCATCAGGATTGAATTTGGCAATAAAATCATTTGCCCCAACTTTCTCTACCATGGCCTGATTAAACACACCGCTCAAAGAAGTATGCAGTACTATTTTAATGTCTTTTAATTTTGGATTAGCCCTAATTTCAGACGTTAAGGTATAACCATCCATTTCGGGCATCTCAATATCAGAAATAATTAATGGGATTTCTGTCGACACATTATCCATGTCGACCGCCATCGCTGTCAATTTATCAAGTGCATCCTTACCATCTACCGCGGTATCAATCTCTAACCCCAGTGATTGGAGTGCACGAATTATCTGTTTTCTCGCCACCGCAGAATCATCAATCACCATGATATGGTAATTCGTATCTTTATCTAATGTTAACGAATCTGTTACCTCTTGGCTGAGTTCTGTTTTAACCGGTGAGATCTGATGAAGAATTTTTTCAACATCGAGGATTTCAACCAACTCCCCCTCTATTTCCGTCACTGCCGTAAGGTAAGAGTTTGCACCCGCCCCTTCTGGAGGTGGCATAATGGCTTCCCAGTTCATATTGATAATTCGCTCAACTGAACTCACCACAAAACCTTGAATACTGCGGTTGTACTCAGAAATAATAATAAAACAGCCGTCGACACTTTCAACAGGAGTGCCACCCGTTGCCGCACTTAAATCAATCACCGAAATGGTCGAGCCACGAATATGTGCCACACCTTTAACATACGGATTTAATTTAGGCAGAATGGTAAGTGGTGGGCATTGAAGAACCTCCTTGACTTTGAATACGTTGATCCCGAACCTTTGACTACCGTTAAGCTTAAACAGTAAAAGCTCTAATCGGTTTGCACCCACTAGCTGGGTTCGTTTGTTAACTGACTCAAGAACACTTGACATAATACGCTTGCCTTTGTCGTCTTTCTTCATGCCGACCTACATATCATCATTTAAATGCGTAGTAGGCATATTAATTGCTTGAATAGATCTATCTCACAACCAGACCGTGCAATAGTCAAGTTTCTGACTAATTATCTCTTAATATGAGAAGTGTAACATCACGGTCATGACGAAAGTATAGGTGTAATCTAGCGAATCAAGCTAGTCTATTCATTATGAAAGTACAAAATATTATCATTTTATTAGCCATATTCTTTACGACACACGCCTTGGGAGCAAGTAAAGCGAGTGTGCCCTCTCTATCGACCATATCAAACTTAGCCATAGAGGCTATTGAAAAAAAAATGAATATCACAGGGAATGCCAAGGTTAGCATCACGCCTCAAAAGCTGGATAAACGTCTCAACCTTCCCCCTTGCTTACCACCGATCATTGCAGCGCTCGCGACAAACCGAGCAATAAAGCGAACCAATACCGTCAAAATAAGTTGTAACAGCCCACAACTTGATTACCCATGGCAGATATTTATCGCTGTGCGTGTGGATATTCTCTACCCCGTTGTTGTGGCAAGAGAGCTGTTAGGCTCTGGTGACTTACTTACTCGCACAAATATTGCCATCCAATATGTCGATCAAAGCAACCTAAGAGGCCAGCAATTCGATACCATCGAACAAGTCATTGGCACTCGCGTAAAAAGACGTATTCCTGCTAATCTCCCCATTTTTAGTGACAATTTGTGTTTCGTCTGTAAAGGAGATACTGTATCTATATCAGCACGATCTTCGAATCTAATAATAAAAACCGTAGGACAAGCGCTACGAGATGGTAATTTAGGTGATAGGATTGGTATTAAGAATATGCATTCGAATAAGAACCTGTATGCCACTGTCATCGGAGTGGGTGAAGTTGAGGTAAGAATGTAAAAATGAAAAAAATAACTAAAGCTCTCACTATCATTGCCGATATGAGAATATGTTCTTCTTTTTTTACTTCTGGAGCCTCACAATGGCTATTGATATTAAACAAATAAATACCGCTGCTAATATTAGCAAAGTCTCAACAAATAAAACCGATCCAAAAACGGATCAAACAGGCAATAGCCCTGAATCGGCTAGTGCATCATCAAAAAGTGATTCTGTTTCAATCACGACTCAAGCTCAACAATTGCAAAAAATTCAAACGCAATTGGGCACTGTACCAGAGATTGATCAAGAAAAAGTGGCTGAAATTAAGCTTGCTATTGCAGAAGGACGTTATAAGATTGATGCTGAAAAGTTAGCCAGCAACATTGCTATTTTTGAAAATGAACTTAAGGATATCGACTAATTATTATGAGTCAGCTAGCCAGTATCATTGAAAAACAACATCAGCTATTACAAGAGTTGAAAGTCACAATATCAGCCGAAAAAGATGCATTAATTGAACAAGATGCTGAAAAATTACTGTCTCTCGCTTCCTGTAAAGCTCAATCGCTTGACGCCCTTAAAGCCAATGATAGCCTATTATCTACTCAAGCAGACTTATCTCAGCTATCAACAGATCCTTCTCTAGCTAAACAAGTACAAATAGCCAAAGTACAACTTGCAGAATGTCAGCAATTGAATATTGAAAATACCAGTCTAATAGAACTGAGTATCGCCAGTGTTAATCGTTTTGCCCAGGCTTTACAAGTAAGTCGTAATGCATCGAGTCTCACCTACAATGGCAAAGGCGAGACATCAACCATACCTTCATTAGGCAACGATCTAAAAGCCTAAACATACAGTAAGGGTGATGGTGAGAATCAACTCGCCACAGAAGATAGTCTCAATAGGTAATCAGGCCTAACATACTGACATGAAAAAACGTCTTACCCACTCAACAATCAATCACATAGCAACACTTATTTTTATTAAAAATAAGTCACATCCTTAATTTTTTGAATAGGGTTATTTTGTTGGTACAAAGCCCAAACTTGAGAAAAATCAAGCTCTAACTCTGTAACATAGTGCTCACCAGCAGGATAGCTTTTTACCACTTTAGCACCTCTAATAATCCCCGTTACAGAAGCTTGAATCATATCATCAGTCAACATCCATTCATTAACCTTACTGCTAGCAGATAATTCTTGACCATAAACCTGTTCAGCTAGCTCACGATAGGCGGCTATTTTCGATGCTTTCATTGCCATCAAAACCCGTTGTGACTTATCTTTTGAAGGCTGAGAAGCTAATGTTGCGTAGCCTATAGCTGTTAACTTGGGAAAACTCTCTGGCTGTTGAATTTCCCACTCTATGTATCTATCTTCAGATGCACAAGCTGACAATATCAGCATTATGACGATGAACCATATATTCATTTCAAATCTCCCATCACCCTAACTTCTTTCGCTCCCATCTGGCTATCTCGATACAATAACCCCTCTTGAGAGACCAACTTTTGTGAAGGCATTAAATAACCTGGCACATTCGCCAATTCAACATTCGCTTGAGAAGCAGATACCACACGATTATTGATAATATTAATAATTCTAGCATTCACAACCATGCCTCCATTATTCATGCTCATGGTCGATACTAACACGTGTTCAACCGCAATATCGGTCGGCAATTGTTGCCAATTTCGGGTCAATAAAAAATCTCCTTGGGGTGTCACACGAATGTTGTCTCCGACATTAATATCAACCAAATTAAACTGATGATCGTGCATCGCAGCTATAAAACCTTGCTGTAATTGCAAGCCTAATACGCTGGTCTGATTAAAATCTGTTAACAACACAGGCGTTGCTACTAGCAAAGGTTGATTTGCCCGTAAGGCATCATTTCGCAACACCAATTCATTCACTATCTGTTGAGATATATGATTGATGCCTGACGTTAACGGCAAACTATTGCCATCGGCAAAAGCGACCTTATCCAGTTTCTCACTCTGAGCACACCCATAAAGTAATAAATAAAACGACAACAGAAACGCGATACGCATGGCTATGTCCTAAATAAAACACCAAAAACATTTGACGGAGTCCCCAATGCCCATATCAACAATAAGTCGTCAATAAGGCGGGGAATTCCCACTCTGTCAACATAATGACCAAGAATAAACTTTAGCTGCAAATATCAAGCCAAGATTTCAGTGATTATTTGCCCCCCCAATAACTAAATACCTCAGTGACAGCCATTTATCGACCATTTTAAGCCTAACAGTATGGTTAGTTATTTTAGTTATCCTACTTTAATAGGCACGATAATTGCCAGCTAAGCAAACAATACAGAATATCCGTCAGATAAATGCCGTACATTATTGCCATTTAACTTTTTAAAATATGGAGATAACACATTATGCAAGGAACATATTCTACACCCTATAACGATAAAGGTGAGGCCTCATTTTGGCGAACAGCAGTTGCTAGTATTACGCTGGGTCAAGATATTTTCCCCCTACTACATCAAATTACATTGAATATTAACAACCCCCGAATTTCATCCATTGGTTCTTGCTTTGCTCAACATGTAGGACAGTGGCTTAATGCTGGTGGATACCGATTTAATCAAAGCAAGCTTGAAATGCAGCAAGTCTCCAGTTTTGCCTTTGGCAATTTATATACTCCTAGATGCCTGCTACAGTGGCTTAATATTAATTATGCTCGAAAGCCATTCGACACAAATAGTGCCATTTACATCGACAATAATAAATTCTATGACTTGTTAAGACCCAGCTTTAACCCAGCTGGCTTTGATTCACAAACTGACTTAGTTGCTGCTAGAATTGCAGCCGCAGCAGAAATGAGGACCACTCTCGTTGAAACTGATGTACTGATATTAACACTTGGTTTAACCGAAGCTTGGAAAGATAGCAATGATGTCTACTACCCAAGTTGTCCCGGCGTCATATCAGGCTTATTCGATGACTCCATTTATCAATTTCACAACTTCAGTTATGAAGAACTCCGTGGCGATCTTGAAGATATTGCCAGTCAACTTAACGCTATAAACCCTAACATCCACATCATTTTGACCGTGTCTCCCGTCCCTTTGACTGCGACTATGACCGACAAGCATATAATGGTCGCAAATCAGCACTCTAAATCATTACTGCGAACTGTTGCAGGTTTTTTAAGTGATAATAACCCTCGTTTTTCTTACTTTCCATCTTACGAGATCATTACAGTCCCTTGCGCTCAAGATTTTAGATTTGAAACCAACTTAAGATCGGTCACCCCACAAGCCATAAACTATGTGATGCAACACTTCCGCAGTGTCATTGATAAAACGGTTTTAGCTCAACCACGCCAAGAGCAGAAAATTAACCTCTTGCAAGCTAAAGTTAACCGTCCAGACAACAATGAAGTGGTATGCGAAGAAGAGCTACTCGAAACAACAAAGAGACTAAACACTATCCAAGTACCGCAAACAAAATACAATGTAACTCTCTTTGGTGACAGTCATATGAGTAAACTATCCAACGCATTTAACAATATAAGTATTCAACATTGTGGCGGCATGGTGATGAATGGATCTGGATTCTCAAACAAGAAATTTTCTATTTGCGATACCGAATATTTTGTCCCCTTAGAAAGTGCAATATCAAGAAAACTATGGTCCGCCATATTGGGCAATTTACACAATCATGAGCAAAGCGGGACAACATCTAACTCGACGATAATAACCAACCTCGCTATGCAGACACATAGAAATTTATCTCGGCTAGGCACTTGGCTAAAGCAAGCCTACCCTGAAGGTATAACTAAAATCACCACCAAGGATTTTGTCGATTACTTTAACGATGACCTAATTGAACAAATGTCCATCCTGTTAAAGCTTCACGAACATGGGCATAGAGTCATTGTGGTATCCGACCCACCTTTTAGCCAATATTTTGAAGAGTCGAGCTCGTTCACCCATTTAATTTATGCTTATTTTGATGCCATGGAGTATGTATTAACCCAGTTAGGGATCACCTTTTTTAATGCCGCGACCACATTTGATACGGAAATTGCTGATCCTGAAAACTACACCTCTACTATTGTGTTTCCCGATAATAAACAAGATTGGGCGCACGGGAATGATAGATATTATACTTGGCTCGCCCAAAAATTAGCCCCATTACTACATCAAAATGCACCTAAACGAGCTCGGTCAGCCTGACATCCGCAAGCTCTTGATCTTACATGGCTGTACTGACTTAATTCAGTGTAAAGGTATCATTCAACGGCTCGATAGCGAGCCGTTGAATGATAAAGGCACGATTTTTGCTTTATCCTATAAAATACTTGGCAGCGAGCTTACCTGTCATTTTTATGTCGATGAACGCCTAGCCAGTAATATCGACCACAATAGATGGATTAAAGATGAAATATGTAACCTTGTTTCTACTCACAACAGCAATACTCTTCCCTTCTTTATCAATGGCCGCTTGGGTTGTCGTCAAAGGAGAATCCAATATCATCGATGGTAATGTGACTAAAGCCCGTGAAGATGCCATTCATCAAGCACTCACTTATGCCACACTGCAAAATGGGGCCAGTTTTACCAGCTCACAAACAGTCAACAATGGCCAACTAACCCAAGACAAATTTGCTATCGAGCAACAATCTCAAGCCACTAAAATTGAATTAATTAATGAATTTATAGAAGCCGATAAATTAACCGTGATGATAAGAGTTGATGTGATTGGTGCCAGCTCACATCAAGCTCAATGTGACAGTCAAGCACTAAAAGCAGCAATACTTGTTCCCCAAGCAATAATCAAAAATAGAGTTCAGTTGCGCTATGGTAATATCGGTTTCTTTGAAAAAGCACTCTCCATACGGCTTGGTGATGCCTTGACACAAACATCAAAAAATAGTTTTTCTCATCTACACGCCAATGAACGACTCGATATAGCACAAGCCTTAGTGGATATTAGAGGCTATCGACTTCCTAGCTGGCTTAGTGAGATCACCGACAGCCAATACGTACTACTACCAGAAATTATCGACATTTCAACCGATCCCGCAACCCAAAGTATGCTGGGGTTGTGGAATCATGCACCCATTCGTCATTTCCAACTCAGACTCTCGCTGTACCACGGGATCAGTGGTGAGCAGATCTGGAGTCAAGATTACATCTCATCAGCTCCTTGGGAGTTCGAACGCCAAGAAACCGTGCCGTCAAATCAAAACAGATTTTGGCACTCAGCTTATGGAAAAAATATTGACAAGGTACTCATTAAAGCCATACAAGATATTGACAACAGCTTAAGTTGTCGCCCTATTCTTGGTCAGGTGGTCGCTAAACACCGCGACAGGCTGATTCTTAATCTAGGCCGCCGTCATGGCATACGCATAGGCGATTCGTTTCAATTAATTTTACAAGAAAACCTGCCAGATCGTTTTGATAAAATGCGCGCCGTTGCCGGTAAAAGTCGCGCCACAGTCAAAATAGATCAAGTCACTCAAGACACAGCAACTGCAATTCTTGTCGGACAAAAAGCGTCCTATAATGTGCAAGTTAACGATATCGCGATTAAGATGTAATATCAGGCAGGCAATGATTGAAAGCACGTAATACACAGATCAATGACTGATTAAGAGCACTGGCTGACTCCCTAAAGAGGCAACACCAGCCTTATTTTCGAATAAGAATTAAGCAACTAAATTTAAAGCCTTTTCATCTATAAAAAAATCAGTATAATCACTCGCGTCTCCTTATAGCTCAACAGGATAGAGCAGTCGCCTCCTAAGCGATCGATCGGGGTTCGAGTCCCTGTGGGGAGACCATAATTTGGTTAAGTGTATAGTGACACTTAATGAGCAGTTCCTTTCTGCTGTATCAACCTTTATTGTTATCTGTTCCGTTTCTTGAGTTCAACTCTGATTAACAATGACTGGCTATGACTTTTGTTGTTAACTGTTACTGTTTATTAGATCACGTGGTTTCGTCATCTTGTGCCAACTCACCTCTAGCCTACGCCTCATATGATGTTCTTGTTCATCAGCTCGCACTCTTTAATCCTTAATAGGGCTAGCGGCTTGACCACCAAGGATGGTGATACTAAAGACAGCAGCTAAAGACAGGACAGCCAAATCTGTTGTGCTTTAGCATATCCTCTACTAGCCTTTACGTTACCTCAACTACGTATTGTTCAGGATAACGATCATGACGTCAGCTAGAAGAACCCTCATTGATGCAGAATCAACGCCGTTTTATCACATAATAAATCGTTGTGTAAGAAGGGCCTACCTATGTGGGGAAGATAAGCTCACTGGGAAAAGTTATGAGCATCGTCGCGGCTGGATTGTCGATAAAATCAAAGCGCTTTCGAACATATTTTGTATTGATATATGCGCCTATGCGGTAATGAACAATCACTACCATTTAGTGCTTAACATTGACATGGATAAAGCCAAGTCTTTGAGCCACCGTGAAATAATTACCCGATGGTGCCAGATTACCAAGGGCCATGATGTAGCCACTAAATACATGAATGGTGACGCTTTGATTGAAGGAGAGCGCATACTTCTTGATGGTTTACTGACTGAGTGGCACGAGCGTTTATCTAGCATATCCTGGTTTATGCGCTGCCTAAACGAAGAGATTGCCCGTAGGTCCAACCGTGAAGATGAGTGTAAAGGGGGCTTTCTGGGAAGGGCGCTTTAAGTCACAAGCTCTACTTGATGAGCAAGCACTATTAGCCTGCATGATGTATGTTGATTTAAACCCTATCAGAGCAGGAATAGCCGACACACTGCAAGCTTCTGATTATACGTCGATTCAGGAGCGCATTAACGCGCTAAATACACCTGATAAACCAAATAATGATGAATCAACACTCATCCCGAGTGAGCGACTCAACCCCCTTGCCAAATTTGATGGTGCAGCTCATTTAGCACCTCAATCAGGCATCCCATTTCATTTCTGTGATTATTTACAACTTATCGATTGGACTGGCAGAGCAATTAGGCCAGACAAAAGAGGGTTCATCGACGCAAGTCGTCCTAAATTACTTGATGAACTTGGTATATCATCCGATGCCTGGATCACCTCAGCAAAAGAGTTTCGCCGCCAATACAGTGGTATTAGTGGTCGCTGGGATGCCATGTGTGCCTTCAAAAGACAGCATCACAGTGGTCAATGGTGCAAAGGTAAGGCCAGTAGCGATGCACTTCACCCCTCGCCTTAGTCGTATATTACTGAGATCGAGCAATCATCTACAAATACTTGGAAATAATTAGGGGTTCCGAATAAACCAAGGTACTTTTTCTAGTCAATGTCAGTTTAATTAGAGTCTCAGCTCTAACTAATAACTGTCCAAAATCGCGTTAGCAATCATAAAATCTCAATCGAAGAAACAATGCTTTGCTTTTAACAAAGGTGTAGATACGGCTGCGAGTTTCGGTTTCAAGGATGAAACCGTAAAGCGGCCATGGATGGCTTCACAGCGTCTCGCAGAAATGTCTACACATAGGTCCACGGCAGGTGATTAATAAAATTTGAAACTTTGGCCATCAATAAGCCAATCAAACACCCAACCTGCCCAATGAACCCAACCAAAAGATATTTAAAACTTGTTATCCGACAAGTGAGGTATTAACCTGCTGCAAGCAATAAACACCAATGAGTCTATGGTTATCAATAAGCCAAATGAACCCAACACTAAAATAGATTTGCAACTTGTTATCCGACAAGTAACCAAAACCCTTGATTTTAAGCGCTATACACACCACAGTTGTAACCTTAAATAGACTGATCACAGACACTCACCATGCCCTTGCCTATTTTATATTCTTTGCAACATTGTCCCTATGCCATGCGAGCACGAATGGGGCTATTATTAGCCAATCAAAGCGTGATGCTGCGGGCTATAAATTTAAAGGACAAGCCCGAAGCCATGTTGCAAGTCTCACCTAAGGGGACGGTTCCTGTCTTAATTATTCAAGGCAATGATAAAATTCAAGTCATTGATGAAAGTCTCGACATCATGCTTTGGGCGCTTGAGCAAGATGATCCTCACGCACTGCTTTATGCTCAATCGTCTGCAATATTGCCAACAATGCTCGACCTTATAGAGCATAATGATAAGGTATTTAAGCCTTTGTTAGAGCAATATAAAAGTGCAAAGCGTTATCATAAAGACTCAGAAATTGATGACCGAAATCACTGCGAAGATTTCATTTTACGATTAGAAACTCAATTAACCCAACATCAATTCATCATGGGCGATAAGCCAAGCTTGGCTGACTACGCACTGTTACCTTTTATTCGCCAATTTTCCAAAGTCGATCGTCAATGGTACTTACAAGCGCCCTATCCTAAATTGCAACACTGGCTAAAAGCCCACCTTGATAGCCCACTTTTTTCAAAAGCCATGACAAAATATCCACTGTGGCTTGACCAACATGAAGCTTTTTTATTGACTGGTGACGTATCTTTGAGTCCGATCACTTACTGACACATCGAGTAGGGTGAGGCGTTACCGCCTCATCCCTCTCACAGAACCGTACGTACGGACCTCGTATACGGCTCCTGCATACTTAACTCAGCTTTGCGCTGAACACATATCCCGTTTTTACATGTCCAAGATTCACTAACCCTGAGCTATCAAACCATTTATTGGGCAGCGCATAGTTTGCTAACGGAATCAGTGAGTTACGCCAACTGTTCATCTTGATTGATTTAAACGGGGGCTTATACCCCATCTGCTTCAACCGTCTGTGAAGTCGCTGTGGCGTTTTCCACAGCTTCAGTTGGACGCTCCTCAACCTACGCCTTAGCCAGCTTGCTATTTTCTCGAACTCCCTATTCGCATTCGCTATCCGAAAATACTGACTGAACCCTCTTAAAATAGGATTCACCGCTTTGATCACTTCGCTTAATGGCTTACCACCATTGCGCTTTGTCATCTGTTTTAGCTTCGATTTAAACCCTGCTAGTTTCTTCGGCTCGATACGTGTGTATCGACTACCTATCTCCACTCCTAAAAACTTCACACCTTCATTGCTGTCTGCTATGTGGGTTTTACGCGAGTTTACCTCAAGCTTTAACTCGACTTCCAGTATCTTCTTCGCCTGCTTGAGTGCATTTTCTGCCCCTGCTCGGCTGCGACATAAAATCAAGATATCGTCTGCGTAGCGCACTATTCTGTGACCCCGTTTTTTTCATCTCTTGATCAAACGCATCCAGATAGATATTCGCTATCAGTGGGCTTATTACACCACCTTGCGGACTCCCTACTTCTGTCGCTTGCTTGTGCCCATCTACCATCACACCACTTTTCAAAAAACTGAACGAGCAGCTTTAGCACGCTACCATCACTAACTCGCTTTTCGATGCTTGATAAGATTAGCCCGTGGTCTAATTTATCGAAATACTTTGACAAGTCCATATCCACTACATGTTTAAGCTCGTACCGACGCATAAACAATGTCGCTTTGTTGATCGCATCGTGACAACTTCGCCTTGGCCTATAGCCGTAGCTTGACGGGTGAAATTGCTCTTCAAAGATGGGGCTAAGTAGATCGTTTAGGGGTTGTTGAACGACTCTATCCCTAATAGTTGGAATACCAAGCAATCTCACGCCGCCATCCTCTTTGGGGATCTCAACCCGCCTGACTGGCTGAGCTTGATATTGCTTAGTGCTGAGTTCATGAAGAAGTTGATCGAGGTTATCACTCAGATTTGAGGCGAAGTCGCTTAGGCTCTGCCTGTCTATGCCGGCCGCGCCTTTGGCTTTCCACACTCTTCTAAATCCTTTATACAGCTTCTCTTTACTCAGAAGTTGCCCGTATAAACTGTGATAAACTCGCATATTCCTCACATGTGTGCTGTATGGGGACGGATATGACTTCCTCAAAGTCGGTCTATTTCACTTTGTTGCTTAGCGTTCTAGCGCAATGGCAATCTACTAAACAGTGACAAAACTACTCCCTTGTACAGTTTCTTAAGCCAGAGCCTTACTCCTAAGGTGACCAGTTCAAAAAGACTTCGATAGCGAATCGACTTGTGTACCTCTGAAAAAAAACATCTGCTCATTACAGACTTAAAGCACGCTTCCTCCCTTCGCAATATTAAGCGCTTTTGGCAACTTAATACTCCACCAGACTTGATGCTGATGGTCAGCTTGGTTTTATCCTCCACACCATTACTGGGCTTCACAGGCCGAGCCTTACTCACTACTACGGATTCATCTGCCACCTCACACCAACATTTCCCTTGAGTCACCTCTTGGGATAATGCCTCCAGCCCTTATCACTGGAACTGATGCCAGGCTTCCCCAGTTACTGCACTGGCTCCCTATAAGGTATTCCACCCTCAAACACACTATTAGTCTGACTAAGTATTGGGCTTCGCGCTATTTTGCACGCTCACCCACCAATAGTGCCGAAACAGGTTACGGTTAGTTGTGTACACCTCACTTCCTATGGCTTCCTTCAGACCCTGCCGTTAGCCAGCAACGCCCTTGCCATTCGGATTATCTTCCCCTTAGTCAGGGTGATACAGGTTTCTTTCAACCTGCTGGGTTTGCCAGCTTCGCTGGGCAAACAAAAAAGCCGAACGTGGTGTTCGGCTTTAAGCTGATGCAATCAAGGTCATTACACCTTGTGTATCTCTCTTTTCTCATCACTCCAGTTCAAGTGATACTTGTCACCAGCGGGCTTATCAATACGCTCAAACGTATGTGCACCAAAAAAATCTCGCTGTCCTTGCAATAGATTGGCAGGTAAGACTTCACAGCGATAGCTATCGTAATAAGCTAGCGCTGAACTGATGCAAGGTGCTGGGATCCCTTTTAAAACGGCCGTGGATACTGCTTTACGCCAATCGAGCTGCTTTGATGATAATGCTTGACTGAATGTATCGGCCATCAACAAATTGTCTAATTCACCACCTGAAATGGCAGCAGCTTGATAGGCTTGGGTGATCGATTGCAAGAATGTAGCTCGTATAATACAACCCGCACGCCAAATTTTTGCTATCTGTGCAAAATCCAATGCCCAGTTTCGCTCTTTCGCCGTCATCGCCATTAACTGAAAACCTTGAGCATAACTGGCGACTTTGGCACAATAAAGCGCGCTTTCCAACTGCTCAATAAACTGATCACGTTCCTCTATTGATGGCGTGACTGGCACCGGACCGCTCAGCAATTGGCTTAGCTTTCGCCTTTGATTTTTTTGAGTGCTCACTGCGCGCGCATAAACCGCCTCAGCAATCGTCGGGGCTGAGCACCCTATCTGCAAACTGCTAACAGCAGTCCAAAGACCCGTGCCTTTTTGCCCTGCTTTATCCAGAATCATCTCAACCAATGGCTTACCTGATATAGGATCGGCTTGCTTAAGCACCTTTGCGCTGATCTCCATCAAGTAGCTATTAAGGCTGCCTCGATTCCAGCGTTCAAACAAATCAGCAATGTCATTCGCCGACATAGCAAAACCATCACTTAATAAATGATAGGCTTCACAAATAAGCTGCATATCAGCATACTCAATACCATTATGCACCATTTTAACATAATGCCCTGCGCCCGCAGGACCGATATACGTCGTGCAAGGCTCACCTTCAATGACGGGGTTTCCCGGCTCTTGACGCTCGATAGGCAAGCCCGTCTCAGGATCCGCTTTGGCCGCTATTGCTTCCCAAATAGGTTTAATTCTCTCCCATGCTTTACTGTCACCACTTGGCATCAACGAAGGCCCAAAACGCGCGCCCATCTCACCACCTGACACGGCAGAGCTAAAGAAAGTAAACAGCTCTGCATAACGCGCTTCACGCTCAACGGTATCAGTCCATAGACTGTTACCTGTATCAATAACAATATCATCCTGCTCAATGCCCGCTTCAATTAAGGCACGACAAACACCATCTACTGGTGCACCTGCCGGAACTGATAATACTATAACCCGAGGTTTATCGAGACTAGATAACATTTCAGAAAGATTATTACAGCCAATAATACGCTGTGGAATATGAGAATGCTTGCTCGCTACTCGCTCGGTTTGCTCTTGTAACACAACACCTTTAACCTTCTCACTATCCAAGTCAAAAGCGGCAACACGATAGTGATTATCGGCAATATTTAAAGCCAGATTTTTCCCCATAACACCGAGGCCTACAACCCCGACATCATATAATTTGGTGTGGTTTTCCATTGATATGTTTTCCGCAGGTAACAGAAGATGGTAGACCTTATCTATTATTGGTAAATAAACACACTTAACTCAACAAGAGTGAAGTGATATTAACCTTCTCTTTATACTAGAGTGCCCTACATAGGAGCATAGAAAAAGGTATTATTTGTGTTGGATTATACAGACTTTGGTAAGTTAATTACTAGGGGCGCGTGAATTTGTTTACCAAAGAACGCCCCCGACCTCACTTTCTATCTAAGCTCATCTTTAAGAGCCCCAAATAAATTAATGATTGAGCAGTAATGCATCAGCATAACCCATACGTGTTAAGGCATTACGCACTAACTCCAACGTCTGGGGGTCTTCTAGGGTGGCTGGCACTTTATAGGTTTGATTATCAGCAATTTTTCGCATCGTACCTCGTAAGATTTTACCCGAACGGGTTTTAGGCAACTTTTGAACCACACTGACCAATCTAAATGAAGCCACTGGCCCAATGTGCTCCCGAACTAAGCTTATCAACTCTAAGTAAAGAGAGTCATGACTCAGACAGACCCCTTTTTTCAACACCACTAAACCCAGAGGAACTTGGCCTTTAAGCTTATCATCAACGCCTATCACGGCAACTTCTGCAACTGCGTCATGCTGACATAATACCTCCTCAAAACGTCCGGTACAGAGTCGATGTCCTGCCACGTTGATGATGTCATCAATGCGGCTCATAATGTAAAGGTAGCCCTCCTCATCCTTATAACCCGCGTCACCCGAAAGGTAATAGCCTGGATACATAGATAAATAGCTATCAACATACCTTTGTTCATTTTGCCATAGTGTCGTCAATGTTCCTGGCGGTAAAGGCAGTTTAATGACGACATGACCAGAAACGTTAGCATCAAGCTTACTCCCCATTTCATCAACGACCTCGACTTGATAACCTGGCACTGGTAGCGCTGGAGATCCAGCCTTCACATCAACAGGAGCCGTTCCCATTAAATTAGCCGCAATAGGCCAACCTGTTTCAGTCTGCCACCAATGATCAATAACAGGCCTATCGAGTCGCTTCTCAGCCCAATGCAAGGTATCAGGATCACAACGCTCTCCCGCTAAAAATAAAGTCTGAAAACGAGATAGATCGATATTTTTGATAAAGTCACCCTCTGGATCCTCTCGCTTAATGGCACGTATCGCAGTGGGGGCAGTAAAGAAACTCTTAACCTGATATTTAGCAATGGTTCGCCAAAATATTCCAGGATCAGGTGTGCCAACAGGTTTACCTTCAAACATCAGTGTTGTGGCCCCAACTAACAGCGGCCCATAGACGATATAAGAATGCCCCACAACCCAGCCAACATCTGAGGCTGCCCAGAAGACATCATCAGCGTTAATGCCATAAATATGCCGCATAGACCAAGCAAGCGCAACAGCGTGACCGCCATTATCACGAACCACACCTTTAGGCTGACCTGTCGTCCCTGAAGTATAAAGAATATAGAGAGGATCTGTGGCTGGCATGCTCTGACATGCAATACTAGGAGCATCAGCAACCGCACTTTTCCAATCGATATCACGCCCTTGTGTTAACTCGGCATGATATTGGCTGCGGTTAAGAATAATACATCGCTCCACCTTATGACGTGATTGAGAGAGTGCTTCATCCAACAAAGGTTTATAAGCCACAATGCCAGAGGGTTCAATACCGCAAGATGCTGATAGGATAAGCTTAGGTTTGGCATCATCAATTCGGTTGGCCAGCTCATGACCTGAAAAACCGCCGAAGACTACCGAATGAATAGCACCAATGCGTGCACACGCTAACATCGCATAAGCCGTTTCCGGTACCATAGGCATATAAATGATCACTCGGTCGCCTTTTTTCACCCCAATAGTATCCATGTACCCCGCCAGCTTGCTCACTTGAGCGAGTAGCTCTCGATAGGTAATGGCGTATGCCGTCTCTGTAACAGGGCTAACATATTCAATAGCAATCCGCTC
Organism: Shewanella sp. VB17; assembly: GCF_013248905.1. Taxonomy (NCBI): domain Bacteria; kingdom Pseudomonadati; phylum Pseudomonadota; class Gammaproteobacteria; order Alteromonadales; family Shewanellaceae; genus Shewanella; species Shewanella sp. VB17. The sequence goes on along the minus strand of NZ_JABRVS010000001.1, from coordinate 2,013,331 downwards.
TCCTCTTCCCCCTTCAACGTGACGATCGACAGCGTTATAACAAGTATTGAGCTCACCGCCAACAAACCAGGAATATAGTGGCGCATTGCTATCATCCAGTACTCGATCCCAAGGTTTATTCCAGACTAAACCTTGCGCCGCTTCAGTCCAAAATTGTTCGGGTTGTGATATAGAATCGGCATGTATCTGCTGATGTAATGCGTAATTCTCACTCTTCATTTTCTCTCCCTAAAAACATAAAGTTGAACAAACCAGCTTAAAGTAACACTACAAACTCAATTTGGTCACATTATTAATACAATAAGGATTTCACATTTGACCTTGATATTAATAATAAAAAGTATCAATTTGGTCATCATCACTGGAAGAAAATCTTGCCATCAATGCCTGTCAAACACGAATAAAATGAACTCTCACCTCACTTACTTACTTTACCTTTACGTAAACTTCATATATCTTTAGCAAAAGTTGAATTTTATGGTGTTTTTTAATGAGTGATAAACAGATCACACTCGCAACGTACTCAATTAGCGACCTGTCTAAAGAGTTTGATATTACAACTCGCAGTATTCGCTTTTATGAAGATCAAGGCCTACTAAAACCTAAACGCCGTGGTCAAACTAGGGTCTATCATCTTAAAGATAAAGTACGCCTAAAGCTTATTTTACGTGGTAAACGCTTAGGTTTTTCACTCGCCGAAACCCGCCGTTTATTCGAACTCTATGATGCAGACAAAAACAGCATATCCCAGCTCCATAGGATGCTTGAGCTCATTGAAGATAAAAAAACATCTCTACAGCAGCAGATGGATGACATCAAAGTCGTGTTAATGGAACTCAATTCGGCCGAACAGCAATGCCGAGCAGCACTTGAACACAGTAGCGAGTAAAACAACACCTTAACAGATGCATACCGACATTAAATAACATCATGATAAGCAATCAGTACTTTACTTAAACGGATAGGACACAAGCCATGACTCAACTTTACTCATCTCTCAATTTCGGCCTGAGCGAAGATGTCGATATGCTGCGTGATGCAGTACAAAGCTTCGCTGCCAATGAAATAGCACCCATCGCTGCAAAAACCGATATTGACAATGCTTTCCCCAATGAACTTTGGCCAGTACTGGGCGACATGGGGCTGTTAGGCGTGACGGTTGCTGAAGAATATGGCGGTGCTAACATGGGGTATTTAGCGCATGTTGTGGCCATGGAGGAAATTTCACGTGCCTCTGCTTCTATCGGATTAAGTTACGGTGCTCATTCTAATTTATGTGTAAACCAAATTAACCGTAACGGTAATAACGAACAAAAAGCCAAATATCTGCCTAAGTTGGTTAGCGGTGAACACATAGGCGCCTTGGCCATGAGTGAACCCAATGCGGGTTCCGATGTGGTTTCGATGAAACTCACGGCTCAAAAAAAGGGTGACCGTTATATCCTTAACGGCAACAAAATGTGGATAACAAACGGCCCTGACGCACATACTTACGTTATTTATGCCAAAACAGACCTCGATAAAGGGCCTCATGGTATCACCGCCTTTATCGTAGAACGTGATTCAAAGGGGTTTAGTACCGCACAAAAACTCGACAAGTTGGGAATGCGCGGCTCAAATACCTGTGAGCTGGTTTTTAAAGATTGTGAAGTCCCTGAAGAAAACATACTTGGCGGACTAAATAATGGCATAAAAGTCTTAATGAGCGGCTTAGATTACGAGCGAGTGGTGCTTTCTGGCGGCCCACTAGGGATCATGACCGCGTGCATGGATATTGTTATGCCTTACATCCATGAGCGTGAACAATTTGGTAAATCCATTGGTGAATTCCAACTCGTTCAAGGAAAACTTGCCGATATGTATACCGGTATGAATGCGGCAAAATCTTACGTTTACAATGTGGCTAAATCTTGTGATCGCGGTGAAGCAACACGAAAAGATGCCGCTGGGGCCATTCTTTACTCAGCAGAACTGGCCACCAAAATGGCCCTTGATGCGATTCAATTATTAGGCGGAAACGGTTACGTCAATGAATATGCAACGGGTCGACTTTTACGTGATGCTAAGCTCTATGAAATTGGAGCGGGTACCTCTGAAATTCGCCGCATGCTGATTGGTCGTGAGCTGTTTAACGAATCTAAGTAAGTTAACCCAGACAAGATACGACTAATTTAGTGTCCTGCTCTGTGCTCCTACTCCATCTGTTTTTAGCTTCAAAAGGATCCAAATCGTGACTCAACTTAGCAGTCGTATTAACACTCGTAGTGACGAATTTAAGACTAAATATGACGACATGAGCAACCTTGTGCATGATCTCAAATGTAAAATTAATGCCATTGAGCAAGGCGGCGGCGAGATTGCTCGAGAGCGCCATCTTTCTCGAGGAAAACTCCTGCCTCGCCATCGGGTTGAAAAATTGTTAGATCCAGGTTCTCCTTTTCTTGAACTGTCACAATTTGCCGCCTACGAACTCTACGAAGATGTGGTTCCAGCTGCAGGTATCATTGCCGGCATAGGGCGCGTGAGCGGCGTCGAATGCATGATCATTGCCAACGATGCCACGGTCAAAGGCGGAACTTATTATCCTGTGACCGTGAAAAAACACCTTCGAGCACAAGACATTGCCAGTCGTTGTCATCTTCCTTGCATATATCTGGTTGATTCGGGGGGAGCAAACCTTCCCCGCCAAGATGAAGTTTTTCCTGATAGAGATCATTTTGGCCGTATCTTTTATAATCAAGCACACATGTCAGCCAAAGGTATTCCACAAATTGCTGTGGTGATGGGACTTTGCACTGCAGGGGGCGCATATGTCCCCGCCATGGCTGATGAGTCCATTATTGTTAAAGAGCAAGGCACTATTTTCCTTGCTGGCCCACCGCTGGTTAAAGCTGCAACAGGTGAAGAGGTCACCGCCGAAGAGCTTGGGGGCGCTGAAGTGCACACAAAAATATCAGGTGTGGCTGATCATATGGCCCAAAGTGATGAGCATGCACTCGAACTTGCCCGTAAAGCGGTGACCCGAATCAATCATCAAAAAACCATTGAGTCTCAACTCAGTCCTGCCAAACCCCCTCTTTTTGATATTAATGAGCTTTACGGCATTGTGGGAACCGATCTTAAAAAACCTTATGATGTAAAAGAAGTCATCGCACGCATTGTCGATGACTCGGACTTCGATGAGTTTAAGGCTGGCTATGGTGCCACTTTAGTCTGCGGCTTTGCCAGAATTCATGGCTACCCTATCGGTATCATTGCCAACAATGGCATCCTTTTCTCTGAATCTGCCCAAAAAGGCGCGCATTTTATTGAACTGTGTTGTCAACGAAAAATCCCCCTGCTCTTCTTGCAAAATATCACCGGCTTTATGGTAGGCAAGAAATATGAACACGAAGGGATAGCGAAACACGGGGCCAAAATGGTCACCGCTGTGTCGTGTGCCAATGTACCTAAATTTACAGTCATTATTGGTGGCAGCTACGGTGCTGGTAACTACGGCATGTGCGGCCGAGCATTCGAACCAACCATGATGTGGATGTGGCCAAATGCTCGTATTTCTGTCATGGGCGGAGAGCAAGCCGCTAGGGTATTAGCCACTGTCCGTCGTGATGGACTCGCGCGTAAAGGCGTCGATTGGTCTGATGAAGAAGAACAACAATTCCGTGCGCCAATCGTCGAGCAATATGACAAAGAAGGTCACCCTTATCATGCCAGCGCTCGTCTGTGGGATGACGGTATTATTGACCCTAGCCAGACTCGTGATGTGGTGGGTTTAGCGCTTTCAGCAGCACTCAATGCACCAATAGAAGAGACCAAATTCGGCGTATTTCGCATGTAAGGGCTAGCCCTTGGCAACACACTAGAGAGTATCGGGCTAATAGATAATGGATAACCTGGCCATGACCAATGAATTTTCGAACAGACTACATTTTGTTAGCTGCACATTAAAAAATGGTGTGGGCGAACTGATCCTAGATCGAGTGGATAAACACAATGCCTTCGATGAGGTAATGATAAGCGAGATGAGCCAGTCGCTGGTTTATTTTGCCGAAAATGATGATTGCAACGTACTGGTCCTTAAAGCAAATGGTAAAAACTTCAGTGCTGGCGCCGATCTTAATTGGATGCGTGATCAAGCTAAAATGGATTTCGAGCAAAACCTTGCCGATGCTAATAAGCTAGCCAAGCTGATGTCAATGCTGGATAAGTTCCCTAAACCGACCATGGCTTTAGTACAAGGTGCTGCCTACGGCGGTGCATTAGGGCTTATTTGCTGCTGTGATATCGCCATTGCGAATTCCCGTGCTAGTTTCTGTCTCAGTGAAGTCAAACTGGGCCTTATTCCGGCAATCATTAGTCCTTATGTCACTCGGACTATGGGCCAGCGAATGGCACGTCGTTATATGTTAACCGCTGAGAAGTTTAACGCTCAACAAGCCTTGTCTCTTAATGTGATCCATGACATTAGTGAGGATCTCGATGCCCAAGCAACGCCGATTATCGCAGCCTTACTCGCCAACAGCCCTCAAGGCATGACTTGGGTAAAAAGCTTACTCTCTAGCCTTGAAAACGGGGTGATAGATCAACATACATTGAATGATACCAGCGAGCGCATCGCCCGCATTCGCATGTCAGCCGAAGGCCAAGAAGGTTTAAATGCTTTCTTAGAAAAACGCACTCCCGACTGGAAAATCAACACTGATACGGCGCAAGGAAACGAATAACATGGCCTCCCAATCATTAAAAAATAAAGCCTTGAGTAAAACCTTTCTGATTAAAAAATTGTTAATTGCTAACCGAGGCGAAATTGCCTGCCGTATTATTAAAACAGCAAAGAGCATGGGGATCAGAACCGTCGCATTGTATTCAGATGCGGACATCGATGCCCGCCATGTTGCCATGGCAGACGAGTCTTTCTATCTCGGCGGCAGTGCACCAACAGACTCTTACCTTAAAAGCGAACTCATTGTTGCTATCGCCAAAAAAGCTGGCGCTCAAGCCATTCATCCCGGTTACGGCTTCCTGTCAGAAAATGCTGAATTTGCTCGTCTGTGTGAACAAGAAGGTATCGCTTTTGTTGGCCCAACAGCTGATGCTATCGATGCCATGGGCAGTAAAAGCGCGGCAAAAGAAATCATGGGTACCGCTCATGTCCCTTTGGTTCCTGGTTATCATGGTGATAATCAACGTGATGATTTTCTCGTTAACGAAGCAAAAAAAATGGGCTTCCCATTACTGATTAAAGCCGCCTTTGGAGGAGGCGGAAAAGGGATGCGCATTGTTGAAAGTGAAACCGAAGTACTTGACGCGATTCATTCTGCTCGACGTGAAGCCATCAGCTCTTTCGGTAACGATAAATTATTGATGGAACGTTACCTACGTCAGCCTCGTCACATTGAAGTGCAAGTCTTTGCTGATAATTACGGTCACTGTATTTACTTGGCCGATCGTGATTGCTCCATTCAACGACGCCACCAAAAAGTGGTCGAAGAGGCGCCAGCACCTGGATTGAGTGACGAGCTAAGAGCCAAAATGGGAGCAGCGGCAGTCGCGGCGGCAAACGCTATCAATTACCAAGGCGCAGGCACTATCGAATTCCTACTCGATACCGACAATAGCTTCTACTTTATGGAAATGAATACTCGTCTTCAAGTAGAACATCCGGTGACAGAAATGGTTACCGGACAAGATTTGGTAAAATGGCAATTAATGGTCGCTAGTGGCCACCAGCTGCCCCTAACTCAAGATGAAGTACGAGTACACGGCCATTCATTTGAAGTACGCATCTACGCTGAAGATCCACAAAATGCGTTTCTTCCCGCCAGTGGTAAGCTCAATTTTCTGCGTGAGCCAGAACAAAGTGGCCATGTGCGTATCGATTCCGGCATTCGAGAAAATGATGAGATCAGTAACTTTTATGATCCCATGATCTCTAAATTAATTGTTTGGGATGAATCTCGACCCAGAGCGCTACAACGTTTGGTTCATTCATTAGAGTCCTATCAAATCAGCGGCCTTAAACACAATATTGAATTTCTGGCCAATATTGCTCAACACCAAGCCTTTCGCGATGCAAAATTCAGTACCGATTTTATCGACCGTTATGGTGATGCTTTGATTGGCCGAGGACTCAGTGGTGATCTTGCTAAAGATGAACAAACCGCATTAGCACTCGCCTCTCTATATCAGATTTGTGTCCGAAAAGCCGCCGCCGAAGTCTGTGCGATAAACAGCCATGACCCCTATTCTCCTTGGGGATCTGTCAGTGGTTTTAGGCTCAATAGTGCCAGTCAACATCAAGTAGCACTGCTTGATGATAGGCATGAATTACAACAATTAGCGCTCATTGAAACGTCAATCGGTGTAAAATCTATTTTTCAACTGCACATCAATGACAACCTCTATGTACTCAGTGGAGAGTTAGACGGTGAAGTGCTCCATGCTGAAATATCACTCAGTAAACAGTCAGGCAAAACAAATCAAGCTGACATCCATAAAAGTGAAGCTCATAAATTCAGGGTTCAGGTAAGCCAAGTCGATGATGATTTCACCTTGTTTATCAATTCAAGAAGCTACCATTTTCGTGCGATTCAAACAGAGCTAACAGAAGAACTCGAATCTCTGGCCGACAAACTTAAAGCCCCAATGAATGGCACTGTCGTTACTCATCTGGCTAAAATTGGTGATAAAGTGACTGCAGGTCAAGGCTTAATGGTGATGGAAGCCATGAAGATGGAGTATACGATACAGTCACCTTACGATGGCACAGTGAATGCCTTTTACTTTGATGTTGGCGAACTGGTGAACGATGGCGTCTTATTGGTTGACGTGGAGCCTTCTGAAACTGAAGAGGAGCAGATCTAAATGTACCCTAAACAGGTGAGTATTTTTGAAGTTGGTGCCCGTGACGGACTGCAAAATGAACAACCAGTGACATGCCAGAATAAAATCATCTTAATTGAAGACTTAGCCAAAGCAGGCATTAAACGAATAGAAGCTGCTAGCTTTGTGTCCCCGAAATGGGTACCACAGATGGCGGATTCTGGAGATGTTCTGCGCAATATATTCCGCCAAACGGGGGTCACCTACAGCGCCCTAACACCTAATTTAAAGGGGCTGGAACTCGCACTTGACGCTGGGGCGGATGAAGTCGCCATCTTCGGCGCAGCATCTGAAACTTTCAGTCAGCGTAATATCAACTGCTCAATTGATGAGTCAATCGAACGCTTTGCCCCTGTAATAGAGCGAGCTATCACAGCGAACATCCCCGTTCGAGGATACGTATCCTGCGTATTAGGTTGTCCTTATGAAGGTGATATTTCGACAAGTGAAGTCGCTCGAGTGTCTGAAATTCTTTACAAGATGGGTTGCTATGAAATTTCGCTCGGTGACACTATTGGCGTTGGCACACCCACACATTCCCGTAAAATGCTAGAGGCCGTTGCTGACAAAGTGCCCGTGGATAAACTTGCTTTGCACTTTCATGACACCTATGGGCAAGCTTTGGCCAATATATTGGCGTGTTTAGAAACGGGGGTTAGCGTGATAGATTCATCCGTTGCAGGATTAGGTGGCTGCCCTTATGCCAAAGGAGCATCAGGAAACTTAGCCACTGAAGACCTCGTCTATATGCTGCATGGATTGGGGATAGAAACTGGCATTGATTTACCTTTACTGGCTCAAGCAGGTAACAAAATAAGCCAAGCATTGGGCAGAACTAGCGGCTCAAAAGTCGCCCTAGCAATCACACCATAGCACCTTGTACAAAGGAGATAATAATCATGGCTGGACTCAATAAAGTTGTTGAAACTTATCAAGAAGCCCTAGTAGGCCTCAGTAATAATATGACCGTAATGGTCGGTGGATTTGGCCTTTGTGGTATTCCCGAAGGATTGATCGCCCAGATGGTAAAATCGGCTGTAACCGGATTAACCGCCATTTCAAATAATGCTGGAGTCGATGATTTTGGGCTTGGACTGCTGCTTAAAACACGTCAAATCGATACCATGATCGCGTCTTATGTGGGTGAAAATGCCACTTTTGAGCAGCAAATGCTCTCTGGTGACTTAAACGTCATTTTAACCCCTCAAGGTACGCTTGCAGAAAAAATTCGTGCCGGTGGCGCAGGGATCCCCGCTTTCTTTACCGCAACAGGGTACGGAACCCCTATCGCCGACGGTAAAGAAACGCGAGAAATAGGGGGTCGCCATTATGTGCTAGAGCCTGCCTTAACTGCCGACTTCTCACTGATTAGAGCTTGGAAAGCTGATACCATGGGTAATTTGGTCTTCCGTAAAACCGCCGCCAACTTTAATCCTATGATGGCAACCGCAGGGAAAATCACCGTAGTAGAAGCTGAACATATTGTTCAGCCCGGAGAGCTCGATCCAGATCATATTCACACGCCGGGGATCTATGTCAACCGAGTCATCAAGGGAACGTTTGAAAAGCGTATCGAACAACGTACCGTAAAAGCATCAGTTTAAGAAGGGAGACATCATGGCATTATCAAGAGAACAACTCGCACAACGTGTAGCCCAAGAACTTAAAGATGGCTATTACGTCAATTTAGGCATTGGTATTCCCACCTTAGTGGCAAACTACATTCCCAAAGGGATAGAAGTGATGCTGCAATCTGAAAATGGTCTCTTAGGGATGGGGGAGTTTCCAACCGAAGATACCATAGATGCCGATTTGATTAACGCAGGAAAACAAACTGTTACTGCTGTTGATGGTGCATCATTCTTTTCATCCGCTGAGAGTTTTGCCATGATCCGTGGTGGTCATGTGGATTTAACCGTGTTAGGGGCGTTTGAAGTCGATGAGCAAGGATCCATCGCCTCTTGGATGATCCCAGGGAAACTGATTAAAGGCATGGGAGGCGCAATGGACTTAGTCGCTGGCGCTGACAACATCATAGTCACTATGATGCACGCTGACAAAAAGGGGCGATCTAAACTGCTGCCTAAATGTGAATTACCTCTCACTGGTTTTGGTTGTATCAAACGTGTGTTAACAGACCTGGCTTTTATGGAAATTAACAATGGTGCTTTCCACCTACTTGAACGTGCTCCGGGTGTGTCTGTTGAAGAAATAGTCAGTAAAACGGCAGGCAAACTCATCGTCCCTGAGCAGGTTCCAGAGATGACCTTTTAACAGTCCCCCCACAATAAAAACTCTGTAGCTGGCGACACACCAACGCCGGTCACTGAGTTGACCACACTAACAAGTATTTTTCTTAAGTAGAGTCATCTCACTGAATAAAAGATAAAATCTCCCCACAGCTCCTTATTTTTTAAGAATAAACTCGGCAGCAGCATTCAAACTCGGATCGTGTGGATCTGATATATTTGTCACCCACATGATTTCTCCTGCTCGATTAATAAATACCGTGGTAGGCGTACCCGGAACGCCATAGTCCTTTGCAACACTCTCCCCTTTAACTAACGTTGGAAAATGTATCCCGCGCTTTTTAAGCGTTTGCCCTGGCATTGCTCCCTCGTTTTCATTAAAACTAATCCCAACAAGTTGCAGATCGGTATTTTTATACGTGTTAGCGATACTCTCCAGCCCAGGTTGAAGCTTCTTACAGTAAGGGCACCATGTGGCCCAGAAATGTAATATTAATGGCTTACCCTTATACTCAGCTAGCGTGTGAATCTTGCCCAGTGGCTCGGCTAAGGTAAAGTCTGGCGCCATGTTTAGCACTTCTGCTGCCTGCAGCGTGACACTCAGCAAACACCATAACAATAAACTGTTTACCCATTTCATTCTCAGCTCCCTATTGAATGCTTACTGGTGGCTTGAAAGGAAATTTTTACCCTTTATGATTAAAAGTAGACCGAAAAAGATGAATTTATTATTCAATTTTTACTGTCTATTCCCTAAATATACTCTAATAATTGACTTTACAGTGTTAAGTAATGAGTCACTAGATTAAATATAAGTCTATGGAATATCATCAGTAAAGGCACTCATATGACAATCAACATAAAAAAAACTCCGTCTATCTCCATTTTTCAGATCACCGCAGTCTTTAGTATGCTGTTTGCCTTAGTCGGCTTTAGTTATAACGTTTGGCGCATGGAGATCACTGAATATAACAACAACATGCGCTCTGCAAGTTTTGAACTTTTATTGCAACTGTCAGAGCTTGAAGGGATTATTTATGCAGCCCATTACGACCAAGATGTCATTGAAGGCAACCCAAGAAAAGGCTGGGTAAAGGTCAATCTTATTGCAGATTTAAGCATAATAACTGAACCAGAAGTCTCGCTATCAGCAAAGAAACTAAAATTTGAGTGGCAAAAAAACTGGCAAACACTGAGCAAGTCAGAAGCAAGCGCGATCAATCTTGTCACCGCCATTGATAGTGCCCGTGATGAAGTGAGAAGATTATTAAGTAAACTAGAATAGGTTGATATCAATCTATTTTTGTGCTCATTAAAAATAAGCTATCACTCTGAAAAAGTTAAGAAAAAACAACTAATAATGTACTTGCCAACAGTAGTAAAAATTCAGGTTATTCACTAGCCCAATTTTGATACGACAAGCGCGTTTACATCAAAGCCTCTTACAAACAACAGCGCCACTTTGTCAGATTAGGAGAACTTATCTTATAACTAAATCGCTAAATTCAGTGATCCCTACTCTCCGCCACGCTCAATGCGTGTAGACCAACCACAATAACTGTTAGGTATGTTGAGGTGATATATAATGCCAACAAATTTTTTAAACATTGACTAACCGATATACCCAAGTCAACTCATTTATTGGGTATATCAACATCAACCCACAATATTAATTTTTAGGCACATTCAAAAGAACATAACCTTCAAGAGTTTCCAATATCTGCCCTTGCATATTACTCTGAATGTCTTCAATGCCGGCATCATCGATTGGACAAGCAACCAGCCAACTTGTGTGATCTAAATAATTTGCCGTCGCTGCGGTTTCACCCACCGTCTTACAAGGATCATCACTACCACGAAAACTGTGCATTAATCGCAGTACAACTTGGCCATCACCAGCCTTGATGATTTGAGGTGGTGGAGGTGTCTCTTTATGCATATCAGTGATAGTGGTAGTTTTTTCACCGCAACCCGCTAATATGATGATAAGTAACAGTAAACCTAATTCATTTTTTTTCATCTAACATCTCACTCTTTTAAGGAATATACCCAAGCCACTTCAATATGCTTGTTTCATAGTTCCATAGGATAACTGAATAAGACAGTGATTGAGACAATAGTTATTCCCTTGATGATTGCACTAACGTAATACAGGTATTTTTTGATAACACCATAATCTTAAACGTTCATGACACTATCAAGACTCCTCATGTCACTAAAGCTCAGAATGTCATTAATACAGTAGTAATTAACGCGCTTGCATAACGTATTCTTTGTGGTTGCTTATCAATTCACTCTTTTACTCGAATTGCTTCTGCTGAGTAAGTTCTGGCCTGCCGGAGCACTCAGTATCAAATATAATGAGCTATGAAACTATATTTCTATTTACATCCAATATGTTGTCGCTCTCTTCCTGGTTGTATTTTTTTGACTCAACAGAAGAATATATGCTCTGTTTCTGGCAATAATCCAAACTTTAATATCTCATTAAAAACAGCAACTTAAATACATTTGAACACCACAATTCTACTTCTTATAGAAATACAGGTAAATTTATTCATGACGACTAAGTAACGATAATAATTACAGGTAAAAGATACAGGAAGAGCTGTCCAAACATTTACGATTAAATTTACTAAACGCAAAAATAAAGCCGTTCAGCATTGGTTAAGTTATAAAGCTGTATGATTATTGAGCTCCATTTAATTTATTGATATAATCAATGATCAATTAATCTAACTGTTAACTCGTTGACAAGTTGGGCTGAGCCATTAATAAAATATGTCTGTATTGACATTTTTTATTACCTATTAAAATCAGCTAGCTTTGACAACTAAGCTTCAAAAAATGACAATGACAATGACAATGAAAATGAAAACACACCCTATAAAACTAGATCTTGAAATTAGATCACTTTCCTCATTTCAGACACTCGTTGACGTTTTTAATCAATCGAATGAACTGGCAGAAATGTATCCACCAGATACCATACACAAAGATTGGTCAACCAATATCCGTTTCTCGTTATCATGTAAGCCAGATGAGTGTATAGCTCATTACAACGAATTGATAATGAGTTTATCAGGTGAAGCAAAAGTACAGTGGAATATGGCATATCATAAATGTTTCAACTTAGTGTATAACACTTCTATTGAAGAGCCTGCATTTACCGAAACATTATCAGCACTTTCCATCAAGAAATTAGCTGAACTTGACGCCTCATTCGCATTTAGACTTTATCCTATCGAAATGATTGATCATGATGAAAGTCAACATACACATAATAAAAAAGCCAACTTAATGAAATTAGCTGGCTTTTAATCAACACAATTTAAGACACTAAGAACTTAAGCTTATTTTTTATCTTTAATGTGTGTCATCATACGCTTACGACGACGTTCTTGACTGACGGTTAACTTTTTGGTATTCATCCCTTCAAACGGATTTTCACCGTCTTGAAAACGTATCTGAATAGGTGTACCCATGACTTTTAATGAACGACGATAATAGTTCATCATAAAGCGTTTGTAAGAATCAGGTAATTTCTTAACCTGATTACCATGAACAACCACAATAGGTGGATTGTAACCACCCGCATGTGCATACTTAAGCTTTACACGACGGCCATTGACCATAGGTGGTTGATGATCGTCTTGTGCCATCTGCATAATACGGGTCAACATAGATGTACTCACACGACGTGTCGCACTTTCATAAGCCTCTTGAACGGACTCAAAAAGATGGCCGACCCCAGTCCCATGAAGCGCTGAAATAAAGTGGATACGAGCAAAGTCGATAAAACCTAAGCGGCGATCCAGCTCGCTTTTTACTCTCTCTTTAATACCTTGATCGATCCCATCCCACTTATTGACCGCAATGACCAACGCACGGCCTGCATTCAGTGCAAACCCTAACAAGCCTAAATCTTGTTCAGCGATCCCTTCACGGGCATCGACGATAAGTAACACGACATTACAATCTTCTACCGCTTTCAATGTTTTAATAACCGAAAACTTTTCTACGGTTTCATTAACTTTACTGCGGCGACGAATACCGGCAGTGTCAATAAGTATATACTCACGGCCGTCACGTTCCATAGGAATATAAATACTGTCCCTCGTCGTACCGGGCGAGTCATAAACAACAACACGCTCTTCACCTAAAATACGGTTAGTTAGTGTTGACTTACCGACATTAGGTTTACCGATAATAGCAAGTTTGATTGGGAGATCCTGCAAGCGCGTTTGCTCAGCTTCCGCTTCTTCTTCGGTGTACTCCTTCTCCTCAGCATTCTCATCAGCATCCTCGTCACGAGTCAAGCCCATCGCTTCTGCATAAGGTGCTAAGGCATATTCAATCATATTGGTCACACCGCGCCCTTGAGCGGCAGCCATCTGATAGACCTCACCTAGACCTAATGCCCAGAATTCGGCACATACAGAATCAGCATCGACCCCATCAACCTTATTAGCAACCACAAAGGTGGTTTTTTCACGACGTCTAAGATGCTCTGAAATCGATTGATCAGCAGCTGTTAAACCCGCTCTTGCATCTGTTAAAAATAACACCACATCGGCTTCTTCAATGGCAGCCATCGACTGCTCAGCCATATGCGTTTCAATGCCTTCTTCAGTGCCATCTATCCCGCCAGTATCAACCACAATAAATTCATAACCTGACAGGTGAGCACGACCATATTTACGATCCCGAGTTAGCCCAGGATAGTCGGCCACCAAGGCATCACGCGTACGTGTTAGGCGGTTAAATAAGGTCGACTTACCGACATTAGGACGACCAACAAGGGCCACTACTGGAATCATTTTTATGCCTCTAATCTACAATTTTTAAAATATTAACGAAAAATACATCAACCTAGTAAACAAAAAGCCCCCAGAACTCGCTTCCAGGGGCTTATTATTGACTAAACAATAACTTATGGAAGCGTTATTCTAGCAATCTTACCATTTCGTGTTTGAACGTATATGTTATCACCCACAACCAAAGGTTGGCTAAATAAACCTGAACTGTCTATTTCGACACGGCCTACTATTTTACCATCACTTTTGTTGATGAAATGAAGATAACCTTCGAAGTCACCTACTACAACGTAATCTTTAAATACCATTGGAGAGGTTAAATCACGGTTGTTTAATTCAGTATTGCTCCAATTCTCTAAACCATTACGTTTATCTACAGCGTAGATGCGACTATGATCGTCAACAAGAAAAAGATTCACTCCTGAGTTGGTTAATTCATGAAAACTTGAATACTTACGTGCCCAAACAATACGCCCAGTTCTCACTTCCATCGACACTAAGTTGCCATTAAAATTTACCGCATAGAGATTATCCCCTATAATGAGCGGCATCATATCGGCATCAGCCATCCGGGTAAACTCATTCCCCCCCTTAGGAGTATAAATGGCTTGTTCCCAAGCAGCCTGGCCATTGTTTTTAATCACAACCGCAATTTTACCATCGGCAGTCCCCACAAAAAAACCACCTGCCTCATAATTGGCAGAGCCTGTTCCACGTAAAGTCAAACTAGGTAGCTTTGATTCATAAGACCACTGTTTTTTACCATCATCGACATTATAAGCTTCTAGGGTACCAGAGCTGGTATTAACAACAACCATGTCTTCTGCTACTGTCGGTGCTGATAATAGCTCGCCTCCAGCCATAACAGACCAGCGTGTATCGCCAGTTTCGGCATCAAGTGCACCCAACAAACCACTTTCACCACCAATAAAAATGGTATTCCGGGCGGCTGTCACACCTGCTGCTAGTTTCGCACCTTTATTTTTGGCTAAGATATTGTCCTTAAATATTGCGCTAAAATCTCTTTCCCAAACAATGTCACCCGTTACTTCATCAAATGCTGTCACATCGCCATAACGATCAGCAACATAGAGTTTTCCGTATCTAACTGCGGGGCGTAATCGTGAATAATAAGCTCCCACTCCCTGACCGACAGAAGCACTCCAGCTAATAGTGGGAAATATGCTAGCCTCAATGTCAGGCAAAGGGCTAACGGGCTCTTCTTCTACATCACTGGATGAACAGGCTGATAACAGACCTAAACTCAATCCACAAACGAGCAATGTTTTGCACCAAGACTTCATGGGCAGTTTCCTTATGCCTTATTCAAATTATCTAACTTCATCTGTAGCGCAGGACTTGTCGTGACCCCACCGTTATCAACCGCTGTTTGATAAGCCACTTTAGCTTGTTCTGTATCTCCTTTACGAACCAAGAAGTCGCCTTTAAGCTCATCTTTTTGTGCTGTAAAAGCAGGATCAGATACTTGTTCTAAGGTGGTGATCGCTGTGGCAATTTGACCTTGCTCTGCTTGAACTCGAGCCAAGCGAATCGTCGCGACCATCACTAAGCTAGTGTCAGCAGCAGATGCGATGACACTCTTTAATGTCGTTTCAGCTTTTTCAAGATCACCCGCTTCAACCGCCGATTTAGCCAGCATTAATGATAATAGTGACTGATAACCTTCTTGGTTATGATCTTTTGCAAATGTCTCAGATGCTGATAGCATCTCCGCTTCACTCATCTGAGGATCACTGATACTTTGAAATGCTTCTGAAGCAGATTCAGCCTGAGCAATTTGATGATCAGAATAATAATTCCAACCAAATAAACCGCCTAAACCGACTACCGCCCCGACAACAATTGATGTTCCATAGTCTTTCCAGAACTGCTTAATAGCGTCAACTTGTTGTTCTTCTGTACTATAAATTTCCACGCAATCTTCCTCTTAAATCTGCTTGGCGATATAAGCTGCTAATTCATCATGTGCAACTAATTCTTGTTCTTTTGTTTCACGAAGATACTTAACAGCAACTTGATTATTGGCAAGTTCATCTTCACCAATAACAAGCGCAATTCTTGCACCACTTTTATCTGCGCGTTTCATCTGTTTCTTAAAATTACCACCACCACAATGACTCATAACCCTAAGGTTAGGCAACTGGCTTCTTAAAGATTGAGCAATTTTTATTGCTTCAATTTTACTTGAATCTCCCATCGCAGTAACATAAACATCCACTGCAATTGGAATATCATGGGTTAATTCTAGTGCCTCAAGCATCAATACAATACGCTCTAATCCCATAGCAAAACCAACAGCTGGCGTATTTTTACCCCCTAATTGTTCCACTAATCCATCATAACGCCCACCGGCAAGTACGGTACCTTGTGACCCCAAACTTGACGTAACCCATTCAAAAACAGTTCGATTATAATAATCTAAACCGCGCACTAAGCGAGGGTTTATGACGTATTGGATACCAACTGCGTCTAAGAGTTCACATAAATGTGAAAAATGGGCTCGAGACTCCTCACCAAGGAAATCAATCAATTCAGGCGCATCGACTAGTAACGCCTGCACCTCTGGATTTTTAGTGTCTAAAACACGTAGTGGATTGGTGTACATCCGGCGTTGGCTTTCTTCATCAAGCTGCTCTTTAAACTGCTCTAAAAACTCAATAAGTGCTTGACGGTAAGTTGCACGCTCAGCGGGATCACCGAGTGTATTAAGTTCAAGGGTAACATGTTCACTGATCCCCAACTTTTGCCAAAGACGTGCTGATATCATCAAGACTTCAGCATCAACATCTGCAGAGCCTATCCCATACACTTCCACGCCAAACTGGTTAAATTGACGATATCGACCTTTTTGTGGGCGTTCATGCCTAAACATGGGCCCCATATACCAAAGACGCTGTTCTTGATTATACAGTAAGCCATGCTCATTACCCGCACGTACTGTCGATGCAGTGCCTTCTGGACGCAGTGTTAGACTATCATCATTACGATCAGCAAAAGTGTACATTTCTTTTTCAACAATATCAGTAACTTCACCGATTGAACGTTTAAAAAGATTCGTGTTTTCAACAATAGGAGTGCGGATTTCACTGTACCCATATGCGGCAACAGTCTCTCTTAATGCACTTTCTAATTTTTGCCATAGAGGGCTTTGAGTAGGCAGAATGTCATTCATCCCACGAATAGCTTGGATCTGTTTTGCCACGATATAGACTCGTCCGATTTGACCATAAAATTAACAATGCGGTCGAGTATATCTTATATACTCGACCGCATCATTACTAAACTAAAATTGTTACCAAGACTCATTGTTACATACTGAACCTCTGTCGAAGTTCAATGGCTTACTTATCACTATTTACTTAAGTCTTGTACAGGAATGCGTGCGTTAAATATGGCGGCTTTTGCTCTGATTTTGGCTTCGAGTGAATCAACAATGTTATCGTTATCAAAACGCTCTTTTTGTCTCACACCATCATCAAAATAGCCACTCTTGCGATGACCGCCAGTTAAGCCAATATCAGAGACAAGTGCTTCGCCCGGGCCATTGACCACACAACCAATAATAGACACATCCATTGGGGTAACCATATCTTCGAGGCGACGTTCAAGTTCATTAACCGTACTTATTACATCAAACTCTTGGCGAGAACAAGACGGACAAGCGATAAAGTTGATCCCACGGGAACGAATACGCAGCGACTTTAAAATGTCGAAGCCAACTTTAATTTCTTCAACAGGATCTGCGGCTAATGAAATGCGCAGAGTATCGCCAATGCCTTCAGCCAATAACATGCCTAAACCAACAGCCGATTTAACTGAACCTGCACGTAACCCACCCGCTTCGGTGATCCCTAAATGTAAAGGCTGTACTATTTGCTTAGCCAGTAAACGATAGGCTTCAACTGCAAGAAAAACATCGGAGGCTTTGACACTTACCTTAAACTGGTCAAAATTCAACCTATCAAGAATATCGACATGGCGCATGGCCGACTCAAGTAATGCCTCAGGCGTTGGCTCTTTGTACTTGTCCATTAAATCTTTTTCTAGCGAGCCACCATTAATACCAATTCGAATAGGTATATTCTTATCACGGGCGCAATCGACAACACTTTTGATACGCGATTCATTGCCAATATTACCCGGATTAATACGCAAACAGTCCACACCGTATTCAGCCACTTTCAGTGCGATTCGATAATCAAAATGAATATCTGCAATTAACGGGATCTTGGTCTGTTGTTTAATCAGTTTAAAGGCTTCAGCAGCATCCATTGTCGGCACAGAAACACGGACAATATCCGCACCGACTTTCTCTAATGCTCGAATTTGTGCCACGGTTGCATCGACATCTGTGGTTAAGGTATTTGTCATCGACTGCACCGCAATTGGCGCACCATCTCCAATAGGGACATTACCCACATAGATACGGGTAGAAGCACGTCTTTTGATTGGATTTTCGTTGTACATCTTGTTTACTCTACATGTCTATAACAATGTGGCCCTAAAGCACCATTGTCTATTATAAGCTTTCAGTATCGATTAAAATGGTAAAGTTAATCGTGCAACCCGTCCTGTGGGATAATCGGCCAAGCTGATACTTTCATTATTAAGCTTGATTGTGACCACTTGGGGGGCTCCTAAGGTAAGATTAAAAGGCTCACGTCCTTCAACCTCAAGCTGACTTCCTGCTTTCTTCAAATCATTAATCAATACGTTGCCATTAGCATCTTTGACGTTAATCCAGCAATCGGCAGCTAAGCTTAAACTTAATAGTGAATATTGCTGCTCAGAAATAACCGCTTGCTGCTGAGTCGCGGGTTTTACATTTTTCTCAGGCACAACAGGCTCACTCGTTGCAGCAACATTCGCAGGTTCTGTTATTCGATCCGTGTCCTCGATACCGGAATCTCGCTCCTCATTAGGATCGGGTAATGCTCTGGTAGAAAAAGACTCGGATGCAGAATCAGCAATTTCTTCCATCGTTGGTTGAGAAAAATCCACACTGGCTTGTGTATCAGATTTTTGTACCCACCATAAAATCAATAATGCTAACAGAATTAAAGCAATAAGGTATGTCACAAACATCAAGCGTCCATCACGAGCTTGGCGTGTAGTTTTACGAGAAAAACTTTGCATTTCAGGTGCACACGCCTTAGGAAGTTGTATGTCTAAGCAGGCTTTTATCTTTTCTAAGTCAGCTTGAACAATACGAGCATAATTTTTTACATATCCTTTTACATAGATGGCAGAAGCGATATCAGCGAAATTATCCGCTTCTATATTTTCAACGATACACGGTCGCAAATGCAACTCTCCGGCAATATCGCCAACACTCGCCCCTTGCTTCTTACGGGCGGATTTCAACAGGGATCCGATCGTGACTTGTTCGGATGTGCTTAGGGTTTCATTACTGTCTGCTACGTCCTTGAGCATATCAACTTTTTTATTTATCATCAGTACATGCTAGCTCGATATCGCTTAGCCTCATCAGATGAGGGAAACTTAGCTAAAAGTAATATGCCAAACTTTCTGGCAGCTTTTTCATCGTGTAAACCTAACTCAATCGTGACACCTAAAGTTAAACTCTCTGCCGATTGAGTGATCACGCTATGGTAACGCGCTAATTGAACCCGAGCATCAAGGTAATTATTGTTGCCGATTTCGAGCTCGGTTAACTCAAGTAACGTGATTTTGCTCCTAGGATTATATTTAAGTGCAGTATTAAAGTAATCCCGCGCTTTGTCTATTTCCCCAGCTTTACGACTGCATACACCTAAGTTTTCATAACTGTCACCAGAACGAGTGTAGTTTGGCATATCGATAGCCCTAAGAAATAGCTTCTCAGACTCTTTAAATCTTGCTTGTTGGCACAGAAAAACACCAAAATTATTCAAACCATCTCCGTTGGCATCGCTAAGGTTAATCGCCTTACGATAAGCCGTTTCGGCATTATCAAGTTCACCAACAGTTTGGTAATAATACGCCATAGAAATGTGCACATCTTGGATATTAGGAGCGAACTCAACCGCTTTATCTAAATTATATTTAGCCTGTTGACTGTTACCTTGTTGCAAATAGGTTAACCCTAACTCCGCCCGCTTTTGTGCCGCTAATATATTATTAAATTCTTTCTCTATCACTGGAATATCTGTGCCACTATAGGTACTTTCTGACACACACCCCCCCAAGGTACTCGATAAGAGTACGATGAGCATCACATATTGGGGCAGTTTATACTTCATTGATAAGCCTATCTATCAAAAAATTACAATGAGTTAGTTTATTGTGACCGATATTTGATTATCTTGCATGCGTTTTTTCGCTAAACGCTGAGTTCTATCTCTAACATCACCTGCTAATTGCCCGCAAGCGGCATCAATATCATCTCCACGAGTCTTACGAACAATCACTGTTAAGCCATATTCCATCAGGACTTTTGAAAAACGATCGATACGTGAATTAGAAGAACGTCCATAAGGCGAACCAGGGTATGGGTTAAAGGGGATTAAATTAATTTTACAAGGCGTATCTTTCATTAATATAGCTAATTCATGGGCTTGTTCAGTACTATCATTAATATGATCTAACATCACATACTCAACAGTAACACGTCCACGATTGGCATTAGACTTAGCAATATAACGACGAATACCCGCTAAAAAATCTTCTAGAGGATATTTTTTATTAACGGGCACCAACACGTCACGTAACTTATCATTTGATGCATGAATACTCACCGCCAACGCCACATCTATTGCATCACCTAACTTATCTAAAGCAGGCACAACACCCGAAGTAGAAACCGTCACTCGGCGCTTAGAAAGACTAAAACCAAAATCATCTAACATGATCTCCAAGGCTGGGATCACATTTTTAAGGTTAAGCAGCGGCTCACCCATCCCCATCATGACGACGTTAGTGATGGGTCTCTCACCCTTATCTTTAACAAAACCAATAAAGTCTGCGACTCGCCACACTTGACCGATAATCTCAGACACGGTCAAATTACGATTAAATCCTTGCTGAGCTGTTGAACAGAAAGTACATTCCAATGCACAACCGACCTGCGAAGACACACATAAGGTTGCTCTATCATCTTCAGGAATATAAACAGTCTCAACTTCCTGTCCTTGCCCAACATTAATAGCAAATTTAATCGTACCATCTTCAGATTTCTGAAAACTTGAAATTTCCGACGCAACAATTTCACAACGCGCCTTAAGTTTTACACGTAAATTTTTGTTGATATTATTCATGGCATCGAAATCACTCACGCCAAAATGATAAATCCATTTCATCAATTGATCGGCACGAAACGGCTGTTCACCCATTTCGGTAAACAATGCTCTTAAACCCTTACGGTCAAGATCCAATAAATTGATCTTCTTTTGACTCATTTTGACTAACCTCAACACCTAACAATACACGTAACAGGGGCGCGAATTATACAGATAGAACGCTATTTTAGCTACCCGCGATGCTCACCCTCACTTTTAGCGACTAAGCTCCCAATGCAACTATGCCCCATAACACCAGTTTACTACGACTTAACAGAGGCAACAGGATAATTTTAATGGTACAATTTAATTGGACTAATATTGGTCTGTAAATATAATTCCCTAAATGATCACCCTCATTGTTATAATTAGCGTTGCAATTGGTATTTCTTTCCTGTGTAGCGTATTCGAAGCCGTTTTACTCTCAGTTACTCCAAGTTATGTGGCAAATTTGGTAAAAACAAATCCACATGCTGCTGCTCGCCTGGAAAAACAAAAAGACAACATCGAATCCCCGCTGGTTTCTATTTTGACCTTAAATACTATCGCCCATACAATAGGCGCTGCAGTCGCTGGCGCACAAGCAGCTAAAGTATTCGGTGATGATATGCTCGGTGCTTTCTCAGCCGTATTAACCTTCTTAATCCTATTTTTATCAGAGATCATCCCTAAGACAATTGGTGCTAACTATTGGCGAACATTAGCCCCCTCTGTTTCTATCGTACTCTTATGGATGGAAAAATTGATGTTACCTTTAGTCTGGATGTCACATCAGGTGACGAAATGCCTTGGTAAAGATGATGAAGGTCAATATATTCGCCAAGAAATGAGCGCGATGGCTAAAATGGGCAGAGAATCCGGTGAGCTCGATGAACAAGAGTCTAAAATTTTAACGCAAATGCTTTCTGTCAAAGAGATGCCAGTCACAGCAATCATGACGCCGAGAACCGTTATGTTCAGCTTACCCAGCTCCATGACACAAGAAGCCTTTGCTCTCCAGCACAAAACCTCACCATTTTCTCGCATTCCGATCTTTAATGAAGATCCTGATGACGTTATTGGTTACATCAGCCGCAACGAAGTTTTACTGGCTGAACGGATAACCCCTCAAGCAACTATTGGTGAGTTAAAACGAAATTTAGTTGCCGTTCCTGAAACGGCTAAGATACTGCCATTATTCCAATTATTAACCAAGCGAAATACTAAAATAGCCATGGTTGTCAACGAGTACGGAACAGGCGAAGGTATCGTCTCATTAGAAGATATTATTGAATCACTGCTAGGATTAGAAATTGTTGATAGTAACGATCCAGTGACAGATATGCAGCAACTTGCGCGTAAATTATGGAAAAAGCGCATGACCGATAAGGGGATAAGATTCTCTGATGACGGCGAGTTCGACTCCTATACCCAAACGACCTCAAAAGGTAGGATTCAGCCTGCCGGGAGGTGACCGAGTTCAAGCACTATCATAATAAAAAGGGCAACATGTGTTGCTCTTTTTTGTCACTAATTCACAATGTATAATCCTCCATCGTTAGCCCAAAGAGAGCGTCTAGATGTTAACTCGCTATACCCTAAAACTTGCTCATATTAACGATACCCACTCTCATTTCGAAAGTAGTCGTGTCCACTTCCACTATCAAGAAGAGAAAAAAATCTATGATATTTATAGTCACAGCGGTGGGTATGCCAGAATTAATTATCAAGTAAATAAAGCCAGAAATCAGGCTATTGCAGTCGAGCAGGCATTTCTATTTCTTCATGGTGGTGATAGTTTTCAAGGATCCCTCTATTTTAATCAATTTAAAGGAGCAGCGAATGCACACCTGCTCAACCTATTAAAACCTGATGCGATGGTCATAGGCAATCATGAGGTCGATGCTGGCAGTGAGCCTATTCACGCTTTTCTTGAAAGTATTGAGTTCCCTTTATTGGCAGGGAATATGGATCTTAGCCAGGAAGACAGCACTAAAGACAGTGCACTTAAAGGCCACAAAAACCTGTATGAATACGATCATGAAATGGAAATAGCGAAAGTTATCATGACACCACTGCAAGACAAGCAGCTCGCGATTTTTGGAATAACATTAGACCAAATGGCTCAGATCGCACGCCCGGATCCCGATACTCATTTTATCAATGCTATCGAAACCACCCGTAAAACGGTCCAACACTTAATGTCTCGCGGAATACATCACATTATAGTGCTCAGCCATTTAGGCTTTGAACAAGATAAAGTGTTAGCCCAACAAGTCGAGGGAATAAGTTTGATTGTCGGTGGACACACTCACACACTACAAGGTAATTTTGAAGAGTTTGGACTCAGTTGCACACCTTACCCCGTTAACGTGAATAACACGCCTATCTTGCATGCAGGTAAACACGCAGAAACCATTGGTCTCGCTGATATTGAATTTAATCAATCAGGGCAAGTAACGACTTTAAACGGGCATAACTATTTTATGCTGGATAAATCATTTATTGTCGAATCAGCACACAGTGTCTCACCCAGTGAATACCATAATATTCGCACAAAGCTCAAGCAGCATCCAGGGATCGCTTGGGATAATGCTGATGAATTAATCACTGACATTATTAATACTCAATATCGACCGACGATCACAGCAATGGAACAGCACATTTTGGGCTTTGTGCCAAGAAATCTCATTCATACCCGCTTACCCAGTAAAGCACTTCCCCACGGCAGTGAAATCGCACCTTGGGTTTGCAAAAGTATCTATCATGAAGCTAAAGATCTGCTCACTCACGTAGACTTTGCACTTCACAATGCAGGTGGCGTCAGACAATCGCTCAACAAGGGGGAAGTCAGCCTTGCCTATGTTGTCGGACGTATGCTTCCGTTTGAGTTGCCTTTAGTACACTATGAAATCCAAGGGGTTCACCTATTTCAAGCGATAGAATCAGCCATCAACTCGGCCACTAATAACAGCGTGATAGGCACTGGTACTGGCAGTTTCCCCTACACTTATGGATTAAAGTATTGCTACGATGGCAGACAAGCATTAGGAAAAAGAATCCTCTCTCTAGAGGTGTTAGCGCAAGATGGTAACTCTTGGCTCACTGTCGATAAACAGGCTTATTACTTTGGTGTTTCTTCAGCCTATACAGTATCAGGCAAGGAAGGTTACTCACCTTTACTGCAAGCTAAGTCTCAGGAGAATATTGATGGCCTGACGATCCCGCTCGCTTTTATTCGTTATATGCAACGTGACAATACGTCTCTTGCACAAGCACTTACTCCACATGTTAATTACACCAGTCATTTAACCGAGTGCTCAGTATCAACATAGGATTTAGCGGCTAAAAATGTATCAAATAAAGGCTTTCAGATAATGCATACTGAATGAGAAAAGCAGATAATCACCAGCTGTCTAATGACTTCGACAGCTTTTTATCCATCAAAAATCCGCTAATAACACGACCGAGCTTTTCTTGATAGCTTCTATGACGCAGCTTAAACCCGCATGAAAGGAACAAGGATTTAGATCCATGAGATGCATCCACAGATAAAGCACAATACCCCTGCTTACCCACCCAACGTTCTAAGACTTCATACAGTTTATATGCCACACCTTTACCTTGATAATCTGGGTGAACATACAAACTATCTATATAGCCTTGAGTATAGAAATGGGTTTCGACATTAATAAAACCACCGCATCTCGGCCGCCCATTAACATCACAATTTAGGTCCACGATAATCCATGCACGACTGAGACTTAAACGCTTATTCCAATAATATGATGACCGGGGAGCACTCGACCAGGCACATTTATCCTCATGGGAGTACAGAGAATTATTGATATGATGAATAGACTCATGAACAATATGACTCACAGCAGTAGCATAATGCTTATTGTACGGCAGAATCACTAAATTTAATGGCATAAACAACCTGAATGTAAATTAACGATAAATATAACATCATGCTAATAAGAATCATCTATCAACAGATTCGAAAATAGCGTCCATTCTCAAGTAAAACCAATATGCTCGTGGCAACACACGATAGAAACGTTACACAAAACCGTCATGATGTTGGCACTCAATACTTCTTCATTTTCTTCAGCAAGGGCTGCAACATGTCTTCTAATCCATTGAGTTTAATCTCATACATTAAGGCGAGTTGCTCACCTAATTTCCCCGCAGGAAACCCTTTAGAATGAAACCAAACCAAATAAGGCTCAGGCAGCTCAAGTAGCTGACGCCCTGCATACTTGCCAAATGGCATCTTCTGATTAATGGCATCTAATAAAACTTGTTCATCCATACTAGCAGCCTTTTATTTTTTAACTTTAAAATCAAAAACTAACACGCCTGTTGTTGCAATTGGTTTATGCAGTAATGGCCCTACAAAGTCTTTAAAATTTTGATGAGCGGCATCGTAATACTCTGGCTCATTAATAAATGGCTGACCCACATAATAATTACGATCTCCTTCAGATTTGAGGGTCACAATAAAGGCATCCTCAAAGCCATGAGCTACACCTTCGTGACTGTTTTGGACTCCCGTCTCTATAGAGATAATATAGGGTTTCCCATCACGTACACACGCTTGTTGCAGCGCCAAAAAAGCATGTACGACTTCATTTCTTTTGGCTTGCGTCACTTGCTCGTCATACCGAAATAGAACGATATGTTGCAATTTACCTGGCTTGTAGTCTGCAGCGGTCAGCACTGCGGGATCCATTTGAACAGGCTCAATTGCCGCATCAAACTCTGCTTGTTTCGCAAAAGAGAGAGAAGACAGACTCAATAAGCCAGTAAAGGTTAACATTATTATTCTTTTCATTTTAAACTTTTCCTATGGATAGTGAGGATATTAGTTGGTTCGTTGGACATATTGTTATGATCAAAAATTCAGATTAAAGGACAAAATAAATGAGATATACACCATATAAAAAAACCACATTAAGATCAAATCACCCTATTCATTCAATGTCAAAGTTAAAAAATCACCTTACAATCATTCTGCTCAGACTTGAATTGCGATAACCCACCCACATCTCATTGATATACATCACCTAGAAATACTGAGTTTCTATGCTAGCAATTATTATCGTGTCGATATTAGCAGTCTCATCTATCACTTGGATTGCTTCACGCTCATGGAGAGTGACAAAACAACGAAAAAAAATCACATCAAGCCCTTTCCCTGCACAATGGCGAGCTATTCTCAAACACGGTATGCCTTACTTTCGCTCTTTACCGGCAGATCTTCAGTTACAACTTAAAGGGCTCATACAGATTTTTATTAATGAAAAAGAATTTATCGGCTGTGATGGGATCATCATTAATGATGAGATAAAAGTGACTATCGCAGCACAAGCTTGCCTTCTTTTGCTTAATCGTAATACAGACTTTTATCCTAAACTAAAACAGATTTTAGTTTACCCTTCTATTTTTATCGTTAAAAATCAAGAGCAAAAAGTGGGTGGCGTAATAGGAGAACAGCACAGAGTCTTATCTGGTGAATCATGGGAAACAGGTAAAGTTGTCCTCTCATGGCAAACGACTCAAGCTGACGCAGCCGCACCTAAAAATGGCAATAACGTGGTCATTCATGAGTTTGCTCATCAACTCGATCAAGAGGCAGGTCATGCTAATGGTGCACCTATTTTACATTCAATAGGTGATTACACCCGCTGGTCTACCGTGCTAACACGAGAATTTGAACTGCTCCAAACTCAAGCGCAACACAATACTCCTTCAATTTTTAGCTATTATGGAGCCACCAACCCAGCGGAGTTCTTTGCGGTTATCACAGAAGTTTTTTTCGAACGTCCAGATGAAGTCTACCAATCTCATCGAGCGCTTTACATTGAACTCACCCATTTCTTTAAATTAGATCCCATCAACTGGCACTAAAAAACAATAAAAATAAATGATACGCAGCTATCGCACCGTCATAGACTCACGAACATCGACTCAGCTATTCTGGCTAACTATTGCTCTTAAATACCTGCATATCAGGATGATAAACCGAGACTCGATTTCGTCCATGCTCTTTTGAGCTGTACATGGCCATATCGGCTCTGTTTAACATGGGATCTACACTCAAATCCTCAACTGTATTGCTCGAAACACCAAAGCTGGCATGAACAGTAAAGAGGTGTCCCGAATAACGACTATCAATGGTAGTGATCAGCTCTCTACATTGCTCGGCGACCTTTAATGCTTTACTTTCATTCGTATTGGGCAAGAAAATAACAAATTCTTCACCACCAAAGCGGGTAAAAATATCGCCATTGCGGCATTTTTTAGCTACTGTCTCACACACCTTCTTTAATACCCAGTCGCCCACAGCATGACCATATTGATCATTAATGTGTTTAAAATAATCCAGATCAAATAAAATCACGCTAAAATGAGCACCATTGGCCGTGCCTTTGATAAACAGATCTTCTGCCATATTTTGAGCAGTAGCACGATTATATATCCCTGTTAATACATCAAATTGGACTAATTTTTTATACTTACTTCTTTGCAATGTCATGCTGATCGCGAACATTGTGAGCACAATTAACCCACCACAAATAAACAGAAATAACATACGTTCATGGTTACGCTGTGATTCAGTTAATGCTTCTTTGGCGCTATAAAGTTCACGCTCTTTATTGAGTAAGTTGATTTCGCGAGTTTTTTCCCCACTTTCAAATTTTGCCATTTGATAAGCATTAGCCTTAGCTTTCGTATCATCAAGTATGTCGATACTCAAGACTTGATAGGATGTGAGATAATCAAAAGCTTGTTGATATTTACCTTTTTGATATAAAAGACTCGCCATGACCTGAGTAGCAATTTTTTTAGGCTTTAAATTACTAGGGTTTGAAGGAAGATTAATCACACCTTGTGCAAACTCTGCCGCTAATTCATATTGAGATAATGCTAAATAGGTTTCTGAAAGCAGCGCATTAACACTATTTATTTCCATTTTATAATCAAAGAACTGATAACCTTTCAAAGACTTCAAAAGAAATATTAACGCATTATCAAAATCGCCTGTTTTAAGATTAATTTCTCCTATGCCTTTTAAGCCAAAAGCAGACCCCATCGGAACCGCGTTAGCATCACAGAAATCGACGGCTTTCAAGTACCTCTTTTTAGCACTAATATAATTGTTGAGATTTAACTCTGCCATCGCCAATGAAAGTAGAGAATAACACCTATTTGTTGAACTTAAGCCTTTAGTACGAATCGCCATATTGGCGTAACGAGTCACCTCATCAAACGCCTCTAATTCTAAATAAAAATCAGCAACTCTGACATAAGCAGCCGCTTTCTTTTCTATATTATCAGTATTTTCAACAAGACTGAGGTACAAAGTCAGAATACCCAATGCTGCTGAATATTGCTTGATTGATAAATATGAAGCAACTTTATAGGTATATATTTGTGCTAATTGGATTTCTGAAACAGGCAAGGTTTCAGCAACATTTAATCGCTTTAATGCTATATCGTATCGACCGGCTAAGATTTTAGTCACACTATCAAGAATAAGCACCCTAGCATATTCACTTTTTGTTAACTTAGTCCTCAATTGATATAATTCTTCTATCCGCTGTACATTCTCAGTGCCTGATGATGTAATAGCATCTTCTATTTGAGCGATTTCTACTTCAAACTCAGAAGCACTGACAACGGAAAAGTAACAAGCAAGCACCACAGCAAAAACAATAAAACGACACACTGGCACTGTAAATTCCCTTTTTATTTAGATAACATCAAATCAACATTTAGACTAATGACTTGAACTAAAAAATTAAACATTATGATTGAATAAAGAATGCCCGCTAGATGGCAAAACTCACTAGATAAGACTAGAAGTCAGCCATACTTCCCACTATTTTAATGATATGACTGGATTAAGCTAGCTTACATTTTGGTTGACGTTTGAGTAATATATAGCCTACGAACAAAATTAGCGCCACTAAGCTGCTGATCATAAACAGTAGCATCAAACGCTGATGATCATCTTGTGATTTCGTTAACTCAACCTTAACGACATCAAGATCTTTATGTAATGCTTCTATTTGGTGTTCATCAACCAAAATACTGAGTTTAGCCACTTCAAAAGCAATGATTTTACCTTGAGTTTCCCCTAAAATTGTAGAGTGGTGAGTTTGATATAATTTTAGATAAGCTAAGGCTTTATCTGTGTCACCTAATGCTTCATATAACTGAGCTAAGGGCTGGTAGACTTTACTGAGTAATGTGCTGACATTTAATGTTAAAGCGATATCCAATGCTTTGTTAAGCTCTTCAACACCTAATTGCAGCTCCCTCTCACCCATCGCCACTTGCGCTAATATAATATGGGCTTCCGCCATACTATATTGATAAGGCACCAATGATGCTAAGCTTAAGCCGTATTGTGCTAACTCTTTGGCCTTGACAAACTGTTTACGTTTAATCCATATTTTTGATTGCGCTAACACAGCTGCCCCCATCATCATGTTCTCTTTAGTTAGCTGACAAATATCAAAGGACTTTTGATATAAACCTTTGATTTCCTCCCACTTACCAGTATCTAATCCATAAACATTATCAATGCTGTCAGCATAAATATACATCGCAAAACATTGATCCCTCGGTGAGCTTAATCGATCGAGTTTTTTATACAATAGGTTGGCATACTTTAATGCTTCAGTGCCCATGTTCATTTCCGCAAAAATCTCAATTGCGATACGATAGACTTCCATCTCACTTTCAATATCATCAATCTCACTGAGTAACGTCAGTAATTGATGCAGAATATTAAGAGCATCTGCAAAATGATTGTAATGGGCATAACCATTAGACAATAAGGATAAAGAACGCGCTTTATAGTGCATTAACTCTGTAGGAAAGGGACTTATAACTTGCTGTTTAAGTAACAAGAATGCTTCATTTTGCTGACCTAACATAATTTTCGAGTGAGCTAGCAACAATGTATAGCGGTATTTTTGCTCTGCACTCATCTTGTTAGCTAATGGCTTAAGCTCCTTTAAGGAATCAGAGACAAATTGCAGAGATTGAGTGCGTTTTGACTCTAATAAACTGAGCTGTTCATCTAATTCACTCAGTTCAAAAGTGTGTGCAGAAACATACCCACACGACAAAGCAACATAGATGGTAAAAAACCATGTTAATGCCTTTACTGTAGCAATACGTTGCATGATACCATTAAAAATTGCATTACATTTCAAATTGAAAATATGTGTTAACTGTCCATTTAAATTCACGATTTTAATCCTTTAAATACCTGCCTATCAGCTCCATTGCTACGTTTCAGTAAAACCATACAAGTCGTAAATAAAATCAACGTCACTAAGCAGCTCATCATTAACATCAAGCGTTGATGATCATACTCAGCTGCCGTTAACTCAGCCTTAACCGCATTGAGTTCTTTGTTAAGTTCATCTATTTGCCGAACCTTAGCGAGGTTGCCAAGTGTTGATACTTCAAGAGCAATGATTTGACGCTGAGTTTCCCCTAAAATTTTCGTGTGATGAGTTTGATACCCTTTTAGATAAGCTAACGCTTTATCGGTGTGACCTAACGCTTCATGCAATTTGGCTAAAGATTGGTAAACTTCACTGAGTAATCGACTATTCTCAATCGTTAAAGAAAGTGCTAACGCCTTATCAAGGTGCTCAAGTTGGCTTTGAGGTTGTTGTTGATACAGAGCAATTTTAGCTAATAATAGATGTGCCTTTGCAATATTAGGCCGATAAGGGATCGATGACGATAAGGCTAATCCATGTTGAGTCAACTCCCAAGCCTCTACATACTGCTTGCGCTTAATCAACATACGTGCTTGACCTAGCGCGATTTCGGCTATCATCAAACCCTCATTCGCTAATGTGCAAAATTCAAATGCATCTTGATATAAAGCATCTATTTCTGACCATTTTTCAACAACTTCCCCGTACACGCCCTCAATGCTGGCCGCATAATCAAGTGCTGTAAAACATTGATATCGAGGTGACTTTATTTGATCGAATTGTTTATAAATAATATTGGCGTATATTAAGGCTTCATTAGGCATCCCTAACTCGCCAAATAACTCCACAGCTAAGGTGTAACCATGAACTTCACTGATAATA
The DNA here is from genome assembly GCF_013248905.1 of Shewanella sp. VB17. NCBI lineage: Bacteria > Pseudomonadati > Pseudomonadota > Gammaproteobacteria > Alteromonadales > Shewanellaceae > Shewanella > Shewanella sp. VB17. The sequence goes on along the minus strand of NZ_JABRVS010000001.1, from coordinate 1,981,973 downwards.
TCATTCGCATCGCTTAATAAAGGGAACAAGTGTTGCAGCGTCTGTATTGCCTCTACATAATTATTATCTGCTGCATAAATATTGGCTAATAAAGACATCATTCTCGTTCGATACTTTGCCAAATCTAAAACAAATGGCTTAGATACCTCCCCAACAAGCAGCTTTATTCCCGCCTCAAGGTTATCTGACATCGCATAAGAATGAGCTTGAAGTAACCTAAAACGATACTTTTGCTCTACACTCATGTCTTTGATTAAAGGACTAACCTCCTTCAAAGACTCAGCAACAAACGGTGGTGACTGGGTCCGCTTTGACTCTAATAAAGTCAGCTGTTGATCCAGTTCACTCAACTTGACATTTTGGGCTGAAACATATCCACAAAACAAAACTGCATAGGTAGTTAAAATACATGTGAATGCTTTTACCGTTAAAGTACTTTTACTCATCCTGTTTAAAAACTCATAAAAACCAATTAACCGTCCATTTTTAACTACCATTTCAATCCCTTGCCTATTATAAAACCATACAGTATAGCTGGCTTAGCATCTAGCTTTCACACAATAATTTATCCGCGAGTATCGAGTCAGATATCCAATCAGGTATGCTGCTGTTTAAACCCCTGCATATCGGAGTCATAAACCGATACTCTATTTCTTCCAAGGTTTTTTGAGCTGTACATGGCCATATCAGCCCTGTTTAATAAAGGATCTAAACTTAAATCTTCTGCAGTATTACTTGAAATGCCAAAACTGGCATTAACGGTGAAAGTATGGCCTGAATGACGGGTATCAATGGCTAAAATTTGCTCCCTGAACTGTTCAGCCATGACTGATGCTTTTTCCTCACTGGTATTGGGCATAAAAATCACAAATTCATCGCCACCAAAGCGGGTAAAGATATCACCACTGCGGCATTTTTTCCCCACCGTCTCGCACACCTTTTTTAACACCCAGTCACCCACGCCATGGCCATACTGGTCATTAATCAGTTTGAAATAATCAAGATCGAACAAGAGAACACTAAAATCAGCACCATTCGCTGCCCCTTTGACAAACTGATTTTCTGCCATGTTTTGACCAGTACCGCGATTATATACCCCAGTTAACACGTCAAATTGGACTAATTTTTTATACTTACCTTTTTGCAGCGTCATACTAATGGCAAACACCGTCAGTACAATTAAGCCACCACAAATAAACAGAAACAGCATTCGCTCATTATTGCGTTGTGATTCAGTCAATTCAGCTTTGGCACTATAAAGCTCACGGTCTTTATTCAAATAACGGATCTGGCGTTCTTTCTCGATATAATCGAGTTTGGTGGTTTCAAATGCAATGATATGATTTTGGCTTTCACCTAAAATTTTAGTGTAATGGATTTGATACAGCTTTAGGTACTTTAACGCCTTATCCGTATTACCTAAGCTTTCATGTAGCTCAGCTAAAGGCTGATAGATTTCAGTGAATAATTTGCTGTCATTAAGACTTAAAGCAAAATCTAAAGACTGATTAAACTCTTCAATACTTAATACAGCATTCCCCTCACCCATGGCTATTTGAGCGAGTAATAAATGAGATTTTGATATGCTATATTGATAAGGGATTGCTGATGCTAAACCTAATGCATATTTTGTTAACTTTTTAGCCTTATCGTATTCTTTACGCTTAAGCAATATATTTACTCGTCCAGTAAGCGCTCCGACCATGCCTATTTTTTCATCATTTTTTTTGCAAATATCAAAAGCATCTTGATATAAAGCTTCTACCTCTAACCATTTATCAACGTCTAAGTCATAGACACCATCGATGCTAATCGCATATTTAAATGCTACAAAACACTTTCTTCTTGGAGATCTAATTTTATTAAAATTTTGATACATAATCTTGGCATATTTTAAGGATTCATCCGGCATATTTAATTGGCCAAATAAATCAATGACAACTCCATATCCCATTACCTCGGTATCAATATCATTAATTTCATTCAGTAATGGCAATAGTAGATGCAAAGTTTTGAGTGCATCTTCAAAATAATTATAATAAGAATAAATATTAGCTAAAAGAGATACAGAACGAACCTTATAATATAATAATCTTTCAGAGAAGGAGCTGGTGATCTGCTGTTTGAGCAATGAAATCGCTTCACTTGATTGACCTAACATCGAATATGAATGCGCTTGCAGCAGTGTATAACGATATGTTTGCTCAGCACTCATTTGGTTAACTAGAGGTTTTATTTCTTGCAAAGAATCGGCGACAAACGCTAGCGACTGAGTACGTTTTGATTCTAACAAAGTCAACTGCTGATCCAGTTCGCTCAACTTGACATTTTCGGCTGAGACATATCCACAAAACAAAACTGCATAGGTCATTAAAATACATGTGAATGTTTTGACCGTTAAAGTACTTTTACTCATCCTGTTTAAAAACTCATAAAAACCAATTAACCGTCCATTTTTAACTACCATTTCAATCCCTTGCCTATTATAAAACCATACAGTATAGCTGGCTTAGCATCTAGCTTTCACACAATAATTTATCCGTGAATATACAATCAGGTATGCTGCTGTTTAAACCCCTGCATATCGGAGCGATACACAGATACTCTATTTCGTCCGAGGTTTTTTGAGCTGTACATGGCCATATCAGCCCTGTTTAATAAAGGATCTAAACTTAAATCTTCTGCAGTATTACTTGAAATGCCAAAACTGGCATTAACGGTGAAAGTATGGCCTGAATGACGGGTATCAATGGCTATAATTTGCTCCCTGAACTGTTCAGCCATGACTGATGCTTTTTCCTCAATGGTATTGGGCATAAAAATCACAAATTCATCGCCACCAAAGCGGGTAAAGATATCACCACTGCGGCATTTTTTCCCCACCGTCTCGCACACCTTTTTTAACACCCAGTCACCAACAGCGTGACCATATTGATCATTAATCAGTTTGAAATAATCAAGATCGAACAAGAGAACACTAAAGTCAGCACCATTCGCTGCACCTTTGACAAACTGATTTTCTGCCATGTTTTGACCGGTACCGCGATTATATACCTCAGTTAACACATCAAATTGGACTAATTTTTTATACTTACTTTTTTGCAGTGTCATGCTAATGGCGAACACCGTCAGCACAATTAAGCCACCACAAATAAACAGAAACAGCATTCGCTCATTATTGCGTTGTGATTCAGTCAATTCTGCTTTGGCACTATAAAGCTCACGGTCTTTATTCAAATAATGGATTTGGCGCTCTTTCTCAATATAATCAAACTTAGTGGTCTCATAGGCAATGATATTATTTTGTGTCTCCCCCAAAACTTTCGTGTAATGTTTTTGATACAGCTTTAAGTACATTAATGCTTTATCTGTGTGACCTAAGTCTTCATGTAACTTGGCTAACGGCTGGTAAATTTCACTGAGTAATTTACTGAAATTCAAACTTAAAGCGATATCCAGCGCCTGATTAAACTCTTTAACACCTAATTGAGGTGTGCCCTCACCAATCGCCACTTGTGCTAATAATACATGTGCTTCAGCCATGCTATATTGATAAGGCACCAATGATGCTAAGCTTAAACCGTATTGCGCCTGTTCTCTTGCCTTGGTAAACTGTTTACGTTTAATCGATATATTAGACTGCGCTAATATTGTTATTGCCATCATCATGTTTTCATTGCTCAATTGACACATTTCAAAAGCATCCTTAAACAAGTTTTCAATTTCTGACCATTTATCAGCTTCTAAGCCATAAACCCCGTCGATGCTGTCAGCATAAATATGCATTGCAAAGCATTGATCTCTAGGTGATTTTATTTCATCGAATTTGGTATGTAAAAGATTGGCATATTTCAATGCTTCATTGTCCATGTTCATTTCTAAAAATAACTCAATGGCGATACGATATGCATTCAGCTCAATTACGATATCATCAATTTCACTGAGTAACGGCAGTAATTGATGCAAAATTTTAAGGGAATCTGAAAAATAATTATAATGGGAATAACCATTAGCCAGTAACACTAATAAGCGTGCTTTATAATGCATCAGTTCTTCTGAAAAGGGACTTGAAATCTGCTGTTTGAGTAATGAAAATGCTTCATTTTGTTGACCTAACATTATTTTTGAATGAGCTAACATCAGTGTATAACGATATTTTTGCTCTAAACTCATTTTATTGACTAAGGGTTTTATCTCTTTTAACGAGTCAGCGACAAATTGCAAAGACTTAGTCCGTTTAGACTCTAATAAACTCAGCTGCTCATCTAATTCGCTCAGTTCAATATTTTGAGCAGAAACATATCCGCACATAAAAAAAACATACATGGCTAAAACCAATATTGAAGTTTTTATTGCAAAAAGGCTTTGAACAATGTTTTTAACACTCTTATGACACTTGGGATTACAACTATCAGCTAGCCATCCATTTTTAACTATCATTTGAATCCTTTGCCTGTTTTTTTAGCCACAAAATAAACTCAATTAAAATCCAATTTTACGTATTAGAAATTTGTTATACGAATTCCTTAACATTTTTTTTATAAATACGAGTATCCCCTGTCATTGCCGTCAATTTATCCTTATCCCCTGAACGTATCGCTTCTTTTTCTTGATCTGTTAATTCCGCCTCTTCCATCACAGTTTCTGGGTCTTGCTGAAAAGCCGCCATAAAATCTGCATCTGAGCTCAGTTTTTGTAAAAAATCATTTAATGTTGACATAAATCTCTTCTTGTTATGTTGGTTGACATGACTTAACTTTGCTGACTTAATTTTCTTAATTATTTCCTGAGTTAACCAAGATCTGACTCGGTGATGCCAAGTTTGGCCAATACGGCATGATTTAATTCCAGTTTTTTGGCAGGCGGAATGAGTAAGGTACTTACCTGTGTTAACCGCGAAAACGGTAATTCATTTAACGCTAAACGCTCAATTCTGGCAGTCTCGATCGGTAAGGTCGGCGCCTCATAGATGATAACTTCATGAGTTAATGGGTACCATTGCTGTAATAGCTCAACTAAAATTTGTAAACGATCTGAGCAGCTATGAAATTGGGTTAAGGTATGCTCGCCCGCAATGGCAATCTGCCAAAGTAGCAGATGCGTGGTGGGATCAGGGGTGTGATGATAAAACATGAACTGGCTGGCTTCGAAGCTTTGATGACCCGACTGGCCTGGATCTATGCCTAAATCGGCCCATAAACACGCCTCGGCAGAGATCCCCGGTTCCATCTTAGCCGAGTAACCTTCGGCTTTGGCAGCATCGATAGCATAATGGGACACACAAGCAAATACACCAGGATGACCATACAGAGCGCAGACCACTTTTTTACCTAAGCGCACCTCTGCCAATATGGCTTGCACCATCTGCTCATAGGTATCACGGCGATTCTTTATCTCATCACCCTGGGCATAATAAGGCTGTAAAGTGCGTACATCTGGATTTAAGCTTTTTAGCCAGCTAAGAGCAAAACCGTCGCTCATTAATGAAAACACCAGATCGGCATTTTCGATGTAACTTTGACTCAATACGCTGATCTGTCCAGCCAAATTTAACCCTGTGCCGACACAGACTAAGCTCCCTTGAGCATGATTCTTCCCTAATAGCATCGCTGTCACTACACCTCAATTTTAATTATTATTCGCAGGTCTATCAACTAACAAGCTATTGACGTGCACATTTTCATGATTTTTATGGTGTTTTGCAAGCGGTTATTAAAAGTAAACGCTAACTTTATTAAATTACCTTAATCTAAAATCAACTTAGCCATTTAACCCGCTTAATCTAGGTCAACTTGACATCAAACCGATTAAAAATAGCTACTGTGCCTACAGAGAATATTTTTAAGGAACAAAATCCACCAGATGGTGTCTCATCAGCTAGCATGCCCTGTTATTCAATAGCATTAAGGTGTGCATGACAAGCAGTCGGCGGCACCAGCAAATTACTTTTCATGGATTAGCGCAAGGATAACCCTTGTCAGAATAGGGAGTGCTTGGGTATGATGATCCACAGATTTTTAGGAAATAGCATATTCGATGACAATTAAAAAGCAAAGTTTTACCCTTTTGGGCGCTGCTGCGCTCTCAATATCGTTGAGCGCTTGTAGCGTATTTGACTGGTTAATCTATAAACCTGACATTCCTCAAGGTAACTACATAGAAACTCAACAAGTAGAGAAACTACGTATTGAGATGACCAAAGAGCAAGTTGAATATATTCTTGGCCGTCCTGTGCTACGTGACAGCTTTGCTGATGATACTTGGTATTATGTGTACCATTATAAAAGTGGTCGCGATGCCAGCATCACCCATAAAGAATTGATCATTCATTTTGACAAGGATCAGCTTGCGAACATAGTCGGCGATTATGACTTAGCGGAGGACTTCAACACGCCTCTGTCTCAGAGTCAATTGCCCGATTCACCGCAAATCGATGACACAGATCCATTAACTCCACTCATTCCAGAGCAGCGTCCTGATGCAACACCTGTCGTCGATGACAATGCTGAATCGCAGGCCAGTAAGAAGTTTTAGTGCCCGCTAAATGATATCCAATAAAAAGGGCTAACGCATATGCGTTAGCCCTTTTTATTGGAATCAAGCATTACAGCTTAGCCCCAGTGATCTTATTAACCCGCCCTTCATCTTTGGCTTTTTCTGCTCGTTTGCGACGAACATCTTTAGGATCAGCAATTAAAGGCCGATATATTTCAACTCTTTGACCCGCAAGTAACACTTCATCATGTTTAACCTGACGACTAAAAATACCCAATTTAACCGTGTTAAGATCGATATCAGGAAAAAAATGCATCATGTCACTTTGTTTGACCGCTTCGATGCAAGTCGTCCCAGGTGCAACATTGACTTTAATACGTTTTTGTTGAGTCGGTAAGGCATAAATCACCTCAACCAAAAAATGTTCTTGCGCTATGTTCATGATCACATCTCTTTAAAGCGAACAACATTATTCACTATAAATAACTTTTGCTCTACCAGTGAATGCCGTGACCATTGAGGTCATTAACTCTTTAAATATGTTTCCAAACGCCATATCAACCAAACTACTGGAAAATTCGAAATTTAATTCGAAATCAATTTTACATGCATCTGAGGTTAACTCAGTAAAACGCCATTCTCCGACTAAATATTTGAAAGGGCCATTTTCAAGCGCCAACTGAATACTCTTACCAGGCACAATTTGATTTCTTGTGGTAAACGTCTTACTAATGCCAGCTTTAGCAACATCAACGGATGCGAGCATGGTCTGCCCATCAAATGCTAATACTTTTCCCCCGACACAACCGGGTAAAAAATCCTGGTAAGATCCAACATCATTCACTATTTCATACATCTGCATGGCACTAAAGCGCACTAACACACTGCGGGATATCTGGGGCATTCGACTCTCTCTATTGCCTAAAATAAAAAGTTAACACAAAAAGCTAAAACACTAACCTAAAAAAGATAACTGAAGTTATCGCTATGGCCAGATTTTAACACGCTCAAAGCAAAACGCATATTTTCTCTCCTGAGGATCCTAGAACACAGCGTAAAAAAAATATTTTTTGCATAAAAAACAATCAAAAGCATCAATATTTTACATAAAGTAAAAATTAATCGATCACAGCAATTCCAAAAACTTTGTCGGTGAGTATAATAGCCAGCCTATGGCTAATAAAAATGCAAAAAAATCAAAAAACTCCTCCGCATCTATCGCACGTAATAAACGCGCGACCTTCGATTATAAGTTCGAAGAAAAGATGGAAGCAGGTCTGTCCTTAATGGGATGGGAAGTCAAGTCTATTCGTATGGGCAAGGTCAACTTGTCTGAAAGCTATGTCTTTATGAGAGCCGGCGAAGCCTACCTCTTTGGATGCACTATAGCCCCATTGAATACCGCTTCAACCCATGTGGTCTGTGATCCGATGCGATCACGTAAACTGCTATTGAAACGTCGTGAACTCGATAAACTCCAAGGTCTGGTAGATCGCCAAGGTTACACCATTGTACCCATTTCAATGTATTGGCAAAAAGGGGCTTGGGTAAAAATAGAAATCGGTCTAGGCAAAGGTAAGAAAGAACACGATAAACGTGAAGACACCAAAGAGCGAGAGTGGCAAGTTGAAAAATCTCGCACGATGAAAAAAGCAGCCCGTGGTGAATAGTGGTTCGATATTCATCCATCACTGTATTAAGTAACATTAAAACAAGCTATTAAAAACGTGTCATACACGTAAAACGCTTAGATAACGAACAAACGATAGTCCGCGTTGTAAAACAAGCTTGGTAAACCGTGAGCAACGCGTTACAATGATGTCGTACTTGGGGGCGATTTTGGATTCGACAAGATTCTCGAAACCCTGGGAGCATGCCGAGGGGCGGTTGGCCTCGTAAAAAGCCGCACCGTTATAGTTGCAAACGACTCTAACTACTCTCTAGCAGCTTAGGCTAGCTAGCCATCTTGCCGAAACTTTTCAAATGGGTTTGGTTCTTAGATGGTCATCTTACATTTGATAGCGAGGGAACCACGTTCAGGGGTGAACCGCGAAATAGTACTGAACTCGCCAATTGCAATCCTGTCTTTCGGAGTGTACTTGGTTAACCAAAAGAGAGACTAAGCATGTAGCGCCTTGGATGTAGGCTTTTTGGACGCGGGTTCGAGCCCCGCCGCCTCCACCAATTAAAACAAAGGGTTAGCCGAAAGGCTAACCCTTTGACACATCTAAATGTCCACAAATTGCCCACACAGCTTTAAGTTTTTGTCCACGGATGGTCACAAGTTACACTGTCTACTGTCGTTCGCGCAGATACTAATCAAAAGCTATTAGCTGTTTTTCTGAAAATTGGTAAATTATTGTTGAACCTACGCAGTTTATCATCTATATTCTGCTTATCTACTTGATAGATTTGTTATGGATACTCGTAGCATTAAGCAGAATTTCAGATTCAACGTCTTAGAAGAATGAAATTTGCATATATTATAAAAGGAAGGTGAAGCATGGCAACATACAGAGAAGAAGACTGGGGTCTATTAAGCTAACCATTAAAACCTAATTAATACGTTAAAGAGCTGAGAAGCTCTTTTTTATTGCTTTAGATTTAAAGGATTAAATAAAGATGCATAGAAGAAAAAATTACACATTTTATATCATCGTATATTTTCTTTTTCTGCTTTTACTTGGCCTATCATGCATTTCTTACGCTCACTCTGATTACTACTCCGCTGGTGCAATCATATTATCCGCAGTAATTGCACTTTCTGCCGCAGCAGTAAACATTTTTTACATCAGACGAACAGCAAGAGAGAGTAATTCATTACACTTCCAGCAATCTCTATTAAATAGCATAGAATACGCTAATAATGTTGATATTATGGTTAAGGCAATTAAAAAAAGACATGACTTTCCTCTTGAAGACTATGCTAAAGATGAGCATGCATTGACTTCAGAAGCTAAAGCCATTAGATACACTTTAAACTCTTGGGAAGAAGCTGCAAACGCTATGAAGCATGACATTTATGATGAAATTTACCTTTATAACAGCCATAAATCTACAGTTTTATACATTGGCTTAATGTTAAGGAGCTACATAAATGCAAAACAAAAAGTTAACGTTTCCTTCTTTGAAAGTTTTAATTGGTTAGTACTTAAATGGGCTATTAGACGTGATAGTTTCGAAGAAAAAGAAACTAAAAAACAACTAAAAAAAGTGTTCAAAGACTTATCAAATATAAAATCAGGAAAAATAACCTCCGCCCAACTGTAATGCATATTTAGATGATCTTCAAACGTGCTCAAGCTTAAAGATAATAAGTTGGTTTTCACTAATATTTAGTTGTTGTAAGCTTTAATTACTACTAACCAATTTCAGTTTACGCTTAACTTAACAATATGATTCTAAATGATTTAATGTTTATATCGAAAAACACCTTTTCAACAAAAACCTCACGAAATCGAGATACATTCCAGAGCCTATGCGGGTTTCGCCATTCACGGCCCTAACCTTTCATACCGCTAAAACTGAAAAACACTGAAATAAACCGCGATCTTTTCAGATCTTCGATCTTCGAAAGACCCCTACTGCTGGGCGGGCTAGCGATATGAACTGCAGTATTAGAAAACTGCAAAAAAATGACGATAAAGAGCGCGCAGGAGGGGGAGGAAGAGTGCGGATTCCGTGGCGCAAAGATTCCGCGTGATGAATTACGTGGGTTAATACCCTTCTTTTACCTCGAGGTTTTATTCTGGGTATTAAAAAGCCCTGAGTGTTCAGGGCGTGGTGTGGGGCTGGTTTACTTGGTGATGGGGTCGAGGCGGGCTTTTTGGGCGCTGGCTTGTGATGACTGGCTGCTGAAGTTGCCCGCTTGATTTGGTGGCGGGCTGTTGCCGTGGTTGTGGCTGGCACAGGTTGAGGCGAGTGAACTGACGGTGGCCATGAGTTCTGACAATAGTTTCAGCACGTTCTCCCCTTCACTGCCTAGCCATGTTTTAGGGCTGCAATAGGACTGCTCTGCTCTGGCGGCTACCGTTCTGGTTTCACACGTTAGCTTGGCTAACGTACCTATGATGTCGGTTAGTGACTCATCGGTTTTGTTCTCGAAGTTGCCCTTATCATCGATATGTTGATACACGCCATCACGTACTTGAGTGCGAGTCTCACCTTGTTTGATGGCGGGTAAATCCCAGCCAAAGGGCAGTACACAACGAATAAAAGGTTTATCGGGTCTGCCATAAGCAAAGCCCATTTCTACAATGGACCCTATGGCGGGCGGCGCTAATTGTCCTGCATGATTGCCTGCACCAGATAATGGCAGTGGCACAGCTTGTAACAGTAATTCGGTATCACTGCCGTTTTCATCGAATAGCTGCACATCAACACCATAGCGAGGATAAAATGCATCGCTGTGCCTTTCACCGTCAATAGTGGGCAGTTCAGGCAGTTTCACAACTTTAGCCCATCTTGGCAGATGATAGCCGCCAGCCAGCTCAGGAAACACATTGGTTATTTTGCGCTTTTCGGTGCGTTCGTCGGCTTTGCTGGCGGTCCACGTTAATGTCATGGCATCATTTTCAAGCTCGACTTGTTTGATGCAGTGACCATTCACCAACGCACCAGGGCGCATTGCAGGCATGGCCATTAATTGCCAACTATTACCAAATTGATTGCTGCTTAAACCATGGTCTATGTCTATTGGCCTTGATGGCCAGCGGCTGTCTTGGTAACTGCCAACATAAATTTGCCCGTCCGGTTGCTGGTACCAAACACAATCCGCAATGGTAAATATATTGCCAATACTGGCTAATAACTGGTAACCCGTGCCTTGGCTGGTAAAGTTCGGGACGGGTGTATCAAGGTAATCTGCGTTATTGGGTAGCACAAAACTTAAGCCGCAATCAGTGGCTAACTGGGTGATGACTTGCCTGCAGGTAGCATGGCGAATATTAATCGGCAAATGTTCGGCGAGTATGCTGGATAACTCCCGCACCACAATGCGATTCATACCCTTTTCACTTGGGGTAACTTTAGTCACGTAGCCACTGAAATAACGCTGCAGCTTATTGTTGTAACCTATGTCAAAGGCCACAATTTGGCCCCGCTTAACATCGCCTTTAACGTTAAAGATCCCACGGCCAGCTGATGATAACTCTAACACTAAACGGTAATCCGCAATTTCTAGCGTTTGGGTGCCTACAGTTAAGCGTTTATGTAACCGCATCGCCATCACCTAATGAGTTATCGATGTAATGTAAAAAACGTTCAGCTGATGACATGGCGATTTCTGGCGGTGCATCGGTTATTGCCGCAGAGGGGATCACGCTGGCCGTTTGCTCTGTATTTTGAGCCACTTTGACAGCATTTTTTGCTTGGCGAGCCTCGGCCACTTCAGACACGCTGACATGTTCCCGTAACTGAAAACTCACATTCCACGCCATCAGTGATCCATGTTCCGGCGCGTTTATTTGACCACAAAATTTCACCTGGCGAATCTTCACCGCCCGCGCTAAATCAGATCCAATGCGGCTCACTTTTCGATTGCCGCTATCATCGCGCCTTAATGCTAATTCAAACAGGCGGGTTAGCATGGATTTATCGGTAAACGGAATTAAGCCGGTCACTTTTATTTCCTTGGCCTTATCGCCTTGTTCGCTACTGGCCGTATTGGATGTTTGCCCCGACATGTCCTGCTCAGCAAGTTGCATGGTCAAGGTTAACTTGCATGATTTAAGGCGAATTAATTCGCCATCCAGCGCAATTTGGCTCATGGGCTTACCCTTCTATAATTTCCCAAAACACTGGGACGTTTTCATATTTTGTTGACGAAGAATTACCTCCCTGATACGCCACCTTATTATTAATTTCTAAGGTTGTGCTATCACGTAAATATACCGTCACAGAACCTGCCGACCCTACCGTCACTTTTGGGCTCGCTGTTGACCCCGCACTTGAGGTCCATGCAACAGAGGTGATGTTTACATGCGATTTATTTACATCTACTGGCGGTATTTTAACAACACCAGGAGCGCCATTATACTTACCTCTTAATACTCTTTTTTGACTTCCACTTTGTAAAACCCCAGTACTCATAATCTCCATGCTCCATTTATTCGATATAAGCTAAATTCAACACCTGTAGATCTAATTAACACATCATCATGATAACCATCGTGCATTTGAATTTTTTCCCCCATAGGTGCGATTAATCGACAGTCCCCAGCGGCTAAATTTAAAGCCCAATCAACAACAAATGACATTAAATTACCGTCATCTGCAATTGGTAATCTCTGCTCACTATGAGTCATAAATCGATGACGACAAGCTGGCTTGCACGTGTTATCAGCATTTAGTACAACCAGTTTTTTCTCTTCAACTAACACCGATACTCTAGAGTCAATCGCATCAATCCGCTGATTAATCAGCGTCAGCTCGTCACCAAAATCAAACATCCAGCTTTCAGCTGATACTTCAATAGGAGTGGCGTTCGCAATGCCCAGATACTCAACCACCATATTACGAGTTAGCACGTTGCCCGAAACCCGCCCTCTGGTTTTAGTTTTTTGGGTTAATGGCACATAGCCAAACATAACGAGTTGGTCGCCCAGCGTTGCATGGGTGTGCACCAAGCCAATCCAGTTAAAACTAAAATCACCGCAGCAATTGGGCATTATTAAACTGTAGGTGACACGGTTTTCATCAATGATACCTGTGCGGGTTGGCGCCTCCTCAAATACTACATGTTCAAGTGCTGGCATAGGCTCATCAGCAGATTCAGGCGCTGTATGGTCAAGCTCTGGGATATTAGCAAAGACAAATTTGGATATCTCAAGTTCAACGCCATTACCCACGGCGCTCGATATCAGATTAAGGCCAGTGTTAGTCAGTCGTGCCATTAGTGAGCTCTCGCTGTTAATGTTTGATAATCGTTATTGCACTCGCTCACCGCGAGCTGTACCGATGCGGCCTTATTTGACACATATTCATAGCGGCGACAGGTGCGTCCATAATCTTGAATGATTGAGCCTAGCAATGCAGCGTTTAACACTCGCGCGTCATCCAACTCAATAGATATCACGTCCCAATCCAAGCCGCTTTTACGCTCATCAATCGCTAACACAGGTACACCCAAGCGACTCATAATATTAATAAACCCCTGTGAACTCCCTGCATCACGGGCATTAATAAACGCAAAATTCACCCGTTTGCGATAGAGCCATTCTGGTTCGTCTTTCACCCGGCTAATATTGCGCTCCCACGCCAATAAATTGAGCATTTCTAATGAGCAGGTTAATGGGTCTTTTTGGGCTAGCGGCCAAATAAACCAGCCTCGCACCCGCTGCCAAAAGGACTGCATGCCAGCGCTTAACATGGCGGGCTCTTGTGGCTCAGGCGTCGACGGCAGGGTTACCCCATCCATCCACCACGGTGGCGCCAGTTTCGGCAATTTAGGGCTAGTGTCGATTGCTTTATGATTCATCAAAACGCCCCCTTATTGGTAATAACTAAGCTATTGATACGGGGCAATTCAAGGCCACTAATGAGGTCATCATTACCCCACCGAATGCTTTTTAGTTGCGGCAATTGGGCATGCAGTTCACTGCTCAGCAGTGAGAATATAAATTCGCTTTGGGGTTGGGTGCGAGTGATTAACTCGTGATTGTCAGAGTAACGAAATGCTGCGCGAATACGTGACTCAATGCCAACTAACAAATCAGCAATATCGTGCACAGATAGATTATGTTTATGCCAAATATCCAGCGTTAGCGCTATCGGATTCGTCGCCATGGCCAGCACCCGCACATCATCACCGTGGCCGTGAAAACCCAGCACATTAATGTAGTTATTAATGTCATCAATCATGGCCTGAGGCGTTTCTCCCACATCCATCATCACATGACAATTAGCAGTACCCGGACCCCGTGGTGCGTTATGCTCAAAATAAAGTAAATCACTGCTAATACCCGCAAACGTGGCGATGGCTCCGCGATACACAGCATCAATATGATAATTGCCCACACTGGCAAATTGATCACGAATGCGCAGCGCCAACTGTTCATCGCTTTCACTGTCAGCGCCTGCACGAGTTATCCAATCGCCCACATTACTAACAGACGCAATCCCATCGTTTTGAGTTGGCAACACATGGTAATAACCTGAGGCTAAATTATGCCCCGCCCCCGCGCTGATAGCTTCACACAAAATAGTGGCGGTTTTCGTGCTTGCTGGGATTATCGTATCAGCCAGCACTAACAGCGTATAAACAGCGCCAAGACTGTTATCGCTCAGCACTTTAGTGCCAGCTTTAATCACCACCTCGGCATTGATGTCTGTTTTAGTAAAACTGATATTACCTTGGGTCTTTACCGCAGATTTACGCTCTAACCCCACATCCCACGCTTTTAGCTCTAAATAGAGTTCGGTAGCGGTGGCAGTAAACATGGCGGGTAATACATGTTTGGCCAGTAGAGTTTTAATCAGCCATAAAACAGGCGTTACCACACAGGCGGCGAACAGTTTCCAAAACGGACTCATGGCGCTGTTATTCGAAATAATCGAATTTGCAGCCACCACATCCGACTCAATCAGCGCGGTTACCGCATCAGCGGTCAGCGGTACCCCTTGGGCCGCTAATACTTTTTCAAAATCAACCTGTGGGCGTGGCATAGCGTACCTCTGTATTACTTACGTTAACTGCCAGTTGACCAAATTCATAGGTCGTGGCGGTGATCGCAATCAGCGATGGCGATTGAGTATCTAAACTAATAGAACCTGGTACTAAGCGAACGTCCGTTTCAATCAGTAATTCCATTTCGGTGTACACGTCATTGCGCATGGTGACGCTACGCTGGGCCAGCAATTTAGTTACAAGGCCCGATTCCATCAGTAGATGTTTAACATCTTGCGCAATACTGGCGCGGGTATTGGTTAAATTTGGCTGTGCGCCGACATCAAGCGACAAACCGCCGTCGACAATAAGCAAATCGCTGTATTTATTTAAGGTACTCATCCGGTCATTAGCTCCTGTTGGTCGGCAATTTCAGCCAAACTGAAGTTTTTAGGTGGGTTTTTAATGATCACATCACCAAAGCTCTGGCTCTTACTGCTTGATTGGTTGGCCACTCTATTGGCCTGTGCGCTCATTGCTGCTTGCTGATTAATGCGCGGGCTTATCACATTACTAATAGACTCGTTTGCCACAGGTTTAGCGTTAATTGACGATACATCTAAGGTTTGCTGCATTGACGGGGTTGATACTGCCTCTAACGGGCTGTTCATCCACGGGCCAACCATAGGCACAGGCGGCGCAATATCATTGGCGGCGGTTTGCTGCATCCATGACGGGATAGCCTGTTGGTTGTGGTTCTTAAGTGCGTCAGGTAGGGTTGACTGCAATGCGGCAGAGTCAACTTCACCCATGCTCGGGATCAAGTCTATTTCTACACCAGGTATATAATTCAATTTGTCGATATACCAATTCAGGTAATCAATAAACATGCCCTTTAGTGATTCCCATGCATTGCTAAATACACTCACTAAACCTTGCACCCACTCACAGTTTGACATGGTGGCGACTAAATCGTCCCAGTAATACACCAGTGCGCTAACAGCCACAATTGCGGCACCGATTACCAATACCATAGGATTCGCTAACATAGCCGCTGTCACCGTCCAAATGACCGTTCGTAGCACTTGAAAAACACCAGAAAGTACGCCCGTTGTTAAAGCCCACGCCTTAGAAGCAGTATTCGCAATCCACATGGCAGCGGTGGCCGCTTTAGTTGCTGCCACCATTCCCCAACTCATGGTCGTTTCTATCACTGTGGCAGCAGCTCCAGCCAAAGATGAAAGCGTTAGAGCTTTTTTCACCCATAGCAGCCCATTACCAACGACTTTCAATCCAGAAAGCATTATTTTCAATCCAGCATAGCTCATCTTTAACAAGCCACACGTCATAGTAAGCAGCCCTCCAGCGGCAACGAGGCCTAAAATCGCGATGGCACCATAACCCAACACGCGGGTTAAATTGGGGAATGTTTGGGTAAACCACAACACCTCTTTACCCATATCGGCTACCCAGCCGACAAACTCATTAAACGCGGGCAACACGGCAGAGCCAAACGCGGCACGAATAACAAACCAAGATTGGCTTAAACGCTCGCTTTGGTCGGTCATAGCTGCTGCCATCTGTTCAGCCTTGCCCATGCCTTTAACCTGACCAAGGGCATTTATTGAACCTGACAAACTGTCGATATCGCCCATCAGTAATTTAACCGTTGATACCGCTTCAGATGAGCCAAAGGCTTTAGCCAGTGCGTCACTTTCTGCCACCTCTAAGGTTTCGCCGTACTTTCCTTTAATTTTGGTCAGTATGTCGACCATAGGCAGCAAACTGCCTTGGGCATTGGTAAATTGCAGGTTCAATGCTTTCTGTGCTTTACCCACTCCGGCTAAGAACGCCTTGTACTTAGTACCTGACTCACTGCCCGACATAGTCGCTTGCAGCGTGCCCAAAATGGCCATTTGCTCATGCATCCCAACGCCTGCGCTTTGTGCCTCTGCGCCGATAGCTGTAAATGCACCCGACATTTCTGCACCAGTGGTTTTAAACGCTTGCACCGCGGTGGCCGTCATGCCTGTGACTTGGTTCACCCAATCACTTTTACCCATAGCATTAGCATTGCTTTTAAAGATGCCATACATGGTGCCCATGTAATTAGTAATGGTGCCAGCATCGGCTTTGGTTGCTGTAGCAAGCACGTTTGAGGCCAGTGTAAACTGAGATAAATCGGCATCACTCAGCCCGGCAATAGCCGACTGAATGTCATAACTTGAGCTCACAAATTCGGTGGACGACTTGCCATATTTAAGCGCGTATTCATAAGAAGTATTAGCTAATTGCTTAAGGGCTGAATCTCGTACATCCAGCGATTTAACCTCACCCAATACTCGGTCCATTTCAATCGCTGGCATTAAGGCACTTTGCAGCGCATAACCTGCCGCCGCCATGCCGCCCACGCCAGTGGCCATCTGCATGGTGCCTGCTTGATAGTTCGACGCCAGCCCATTGAACTGTTGCGATATTCTAGCGATGGGTTTAGTAATTTGGTCAACTAACCCAACGGTGAACATCAAAGGTCTTGGTAAGCTCATAACAGTTCACTCTCCTTTACTAATTAGACTTACCTGAAAACGCCCTATTCACCCCGTTGGCGGTGACTATTTCAAGGTTTTGTATATTGTTCTTGTGTAGCCACAGTGCGCGGGCTATCGACTGCTCACTGTCATCTTCATGGGGTAACAGGTGCCGTCTAATGGTCAACATCTGCTCAAACTGGTTGTTATCAATCGACTCAACCAGCGCGGTTATTTTTTTACGGCAATGTCCAGAATTGGCGCGAACTCACCTTTTAATGTCCCCGCTATTTGCACCTCCGCGCCTGGTGACTCTGCAAGCAATTTTTTAAACTCTTCTTTTTGCTCTTTATCGATGGTGCGGATCACAAAGTTATTTGACGCCGACGTTAACGAACCACCACGGCCGATGATATCGATATAATCCGAGTGGTCATTGGCTGTCATGTTAAAGTTAAATTCTGTAGTACCGATGGTGAGAGTAATGGGCTTCTTCATGCTGCATTCCTGTTGTTAATTAATTCTTTAATGTCGGTGATGCCGTCTTTTAACTGGCGTTCCATGCGGTCGCCCAGCTCTTTTACGTCATCTTTAGTGGCATAGTTTTCTGCCACATGGGTTTTATGTTCGCTCAGCTCTTTAGCCGTATTTTTATGGGCATTAGTCAGGCTGAAAAATAGCGGTACTAACACGCCCAGCACTAAACTGATAAATGTCATAACGACCATCATCCAATCTGCCACTTGATTCATTTAGCCACTCCTTTGATTTTTTCAACGGTGCGTAACCCTGCTAGGCCTAACATGGCTAAAGTCAATTCCATCATGACATCGAGTGGCAATTCAGGGGTGCCCAGTTCTGGTAATAACCATTGCAATATGGGGTTAATCACAAAGGCAAATAAAAAGCCCAAGCCACACACCCACATTAAAAAGGGTCGCGCGCCCGCCACAAATACCGATCTATGTTGCGCGGCCATAGTGTTAGCCAGCGCCTGCATTAGCATGGGTTTTTGCTTTATCTCTGCCAGATCATTGCTTAGCTGCTGGCGTTCTTCATCCGATGTAAATAACGCATCCCCCGCTTTGCCGATGGCCTCAATAGGATTAGCGCCGCCTAATAGGCGTGAAAACCAGCCCATGGTTAACTCCTCAGCCGTAAATAATTAGCCTCACGCTTGCGCCGTGTCGGGTATCTATCACCAAAATTACACAACTCCGCATCCATGGCGGGCCAGTTTTGCGCTATTGCGAGCGCCCAAAAATTAGGGCATCGACTGGCTAAATCGCCATACTGAAACGCCACCGATGCGATGACGGTTTGGCAGTGCTCAGGCAACTGATTAAACGGTAAAGTAGATACTCGGTTATAGCGCTCAGTGAGCTGTTCAAGTAGCTGACTCTTGACGCACAGGTCAATGGCACAGGCTTCATCCTCATTAATCACTAATGGTTTTTGAGCTAACACAGATAACGCCGCCTGCCGCTTTAGCCCACAATACAAATTTAATTTAGCGACCAATGCATGAGGCAATAAACGCTGCAAGTCTTGAACGCTGCGCTGGCCCAAATCAAAACCCGTGGCAATGGTGATCCCAGAATTTGAATACTGAGAGTCCGGCACATAGCCCGTTAAGCGTGGGCCACCTTCTAAACCTGAAATAAAGCCAAAGTGAACTTTTGTCATCTATTTGCCCTTTTCTCTGTAAGCTCTTGGCACTCAATGCACAGCTCGACACCTAAAACGGCAAGCCGCCGTGCTTGAGCAATGGCCTCATCACATTCAATACAGTGACTTGCGCTGGGTTTTACAGGCTTAGCAATAAGGCGCTGAGCCCGTGCTCTTGCTTCTGCTTGTTCTTGGTGTTTTACTGCTAAATCTGCATCATCCATTATTATTCTCTGTGCTATTTTTTCAGTGCTATGACTGAACTATGTTTTCAATTTCTTCAGGGCGTAAATACGGCACGCCATCGATATGGACAAAATCAGGGCTAGTCACATCAAACGGAATTTTAAACAAGCTGGCGCTGCCGCCCTTGCTGTCGATATCGAGCAAGTCGCTCAATTTAATACGGCAACCGAAACACTCGACTTTCATTTCATCCTGTGCGGTTTTCGCATAAAACTGAATGTCGAACGTTTCCATTGCGCGCCATGCACCGGCTGATTTTGCTTGCTGGCTAATTAGCGCAAAATTAGCCGCATTAACCGTTAGCTCACCGCTTGCGGCCACATCACCATCGACCGCGCCGTCTGGCACTCCGGCTGTTTGTGACACGCCGCTGTTATCGGTAATGGTCACCGAGGCACTATCAACCTGTATTTGAGTGTCACCCATGTGGGTTCTAAAATTCATTCCGGATAAACGCATGTTAGCTCCTAGTACTTTTCGTTAGTCTCAGCGTTACTGAACGCTAAGATCTAACATGATGTTGACGGTAATGGATTTGGGGCTGTTGTAGGGCCGCACCATCATGGCTATGGTGACTTTGGTTTTACTCATCCACGCAATGGCAATATCGCCATCACGCGGCGGGGTAATATCACCGGGGAACGGCACTCCGGCGACTGTGATGCTTTTGCTCATGGCCCGCAGTGGCTGCATAAAATAGCTTTTGTTTAACTCAATACTGGCGGGGGTTGAGTTAAAAATACGGTCAGCCACCCGTCTGATAGCGCGTACCCGCACTTCACGACTGGCTTTATGTACCACACGCAGGTTTTCAATCACTTGATAATCGCCGCCTTGGGCTTCGAGAGTTGAGCCGTCTCCCCAGTAAACCCCCGCCATGTCTGGATACCACTGCGGCACACTCAAACGCGCTTTAGCTAAGGTGTTAAGCGTGGCTAGTGACAACGGCGCATCATTTGAGTCCTTGGGCATCACGCCCAAACCGTTAACCGCGCCTGTTGCAACACGCATAGGCGAGTCGGCAATACTGACACTGCGATTACATAAACGTCCCGCCAGTACGCCCGCGTTATTGCCATTAAGTTGTGGCACGGGTATCACTAACGGCAGGGCTAAATCGGCTACAATATTTACCATCTTGGCTTCATAGGCCGACCATGTTTCACTGCTATTATCAATACCTAGCAAGGCGACAATGGCCGAGCACCAACGGCCATGTGAGCCTTGCAAACCAAGCACAACATCTGCAATGCCACTGATAGCTTGAGCGCTTGTTTGCACATCACACACCACCACAGTCTCAAAACTTTGCACCTCGTTCGCATGAGCAATCGCGCTAGCAATAGTTTCACTGTCTGACAGTGGATACACCGCCGCCGTCCAGTTTTGTCCCGCGTTCAGCTGAGCGGCAATAATTTGTTCTCGTAGTACACTGCCTGCGAACATGCCTTCTAAATCACTTTGCGCGTTAACCGAATACAGCTGACTTTCTTCGGCCTCATTGCCCGCTAAACCAACAAACAGAAAGTGCCGCTCGATGGCCTGCACCTCACCCTGTCCTTGGTTTTGATTGTTTACGGTTACTTCACCTAATGACATAGGGCTATCCTCTTGATTGATTTATCTCGTTTGACTGAGCAATGTGGCTAATTCGGCCTGCACATTGGCAGGGGTGTCACCCAAAAATGGGCGAGCAGGTACCGGAATGTTCCAGCGTTGTTTTTTAGGTTTATTTCTCAGCTGCTGCAAAATCAGCGAGGCTTGGCCTTGTGACACATTGGCCATGATTTCGCTAATACTTGCTTTACGATAAGTACGGCCTTTTTTACGTTTAATTTGATAACCTTCAGTGGCTAATGCACGAGCTTGGGCGCGAGAACACAGCGCGTTATAATCCGGCTTGCCGTGAATACGAGCCATGCGCTGCTTGCTCATCTGTTCAGCACCACCTTCTTGCTGTAATGCGGCAATACGTCCGGTAAAGCTGGCCTTGTGTTTAAGTTCGAGCCGATTAGCATTTTTGACATAGGGTTCTAAGGTTTTACCCAAGCGTTTTAATAATTTGCTTTTTTTACCATCACTACGCTGAGCAAACTTTTGACCGTAGACGGTCTTTTGTTCACGTATCCGCTGCCGCGCTTTCGCTCGCTGACTACGACCTAATTGCTTTAATAATTTAATCCGTTTATTGGCAGGCAGTGCCAGCATGGCAAGTTGCTGCTTTACTGTCAGGGCATTGTGTGAATTAGGGGTAATAATCAGACTCATGATTCACCGCCTATGTTGACAGCAATATCTATGCTTTCCGCAATATTGATAGGCACTAGCGATACCCGATAGCGGCCATCATTAAATTGAATCGGGCCCTTGTTATCAGGGATCAGATCGATGTCATCCATCAGCTGCACTTCTATTAATACCGTAGAATTGTCTTTACTCACCACATCGATATCAATGTCAGGATCCGCTAAACCGTAAATATCACGCGGCCAATTGCTATCCAACATATAGGCAGCAACCATCGCCAATAGGTTATAAGGATTTATTTTTCTGTGCGGAAAATCTTCAAGCGCTATAACGGCACTGTGCTTCCACTTGGCCACTTGATAGCCATCGCTTCCCTTGTCTTCTCCGCTTAATATTAGTGTGCCGCGCTCTTGCCACGCATCGATATTGTTGGCTTTAATCACTGGCTGTAAACTGGCGAGTAGGAACTCAGTTAATTGCTGCAACTGTGTTTTTGTCTGGGGTTCGTTCCTCATAGTGAATCCACTCCAACACGGCCTAAGCCGAGTAATAAGCGAATGCCACGGCTACTTTGAGATAAAATCGTGTCTTGTTGTTCTGAGTCTTGCGCCTTGTTATTGCCCGCTTCCTTTTGGTCTACTGCAGAAAAATACCCCAACAAATCCGCATGACTGCGGGCATATACCGCGCCGCGATAAATACTTATCTGTTTGTCGCTAAAGTGAGGGGTCAAACCAATACCAAGTGCAAACGGGACATTCTTGCCTGTTGCGGCAATGTACTCAGTTAATTGCAGCTGGATCTCGGCGCTGCTGCGATTGAGTGAATCAGCAAGAGCTTGCTCTTCAAAGGTTTCTGGAATGCGGCGATGAGTACGAAACTCACCCGTTGATAGCTCAGGCCAACCGCTATCTGTGTCGATAGCAATGCTTGTCTGTTCACCTGCATCAAAACCAAATCCGCTCATAGCTCTCTCATTAATTAGGTTCAGTGCAGTTGGCGTCACAGTGGTTTTTAGCGGTCGCCCGTTAAACACTCAGCCAGTGCACTGGAGGGGTTGGGAGTCGTTCCCTACGCTAGCTTGGCTCTTGTGAGCCGTAAGCTTCTAACGCACGTATTCTCATTTCTATTTTATTTCTGACGGTTTTAACGCCGACGCCTTTGTGCAAACTGGCGGCTTTTTCTAGCAAGGCATCCGCTTGTTGCAAGGTGCTGATGTCGCCCACTTGGGTCGCCTTAACCTCGCCGTTCGTGCTGCGCAGTAGGTTAAGACCTTTAAACTTATAGAACTTAGCGGTAATGGGCTCAGCCAGTTGCCAATGCTGTGCAACCTGGCTAAAAACTTGGCTGAAATAAGGCTCGACGCTGTGGCCCTGCTCTGCTTGTATTTCGCACCATTCAAAAACGGTATCGGCAATAAAACTCGGCCACTGGCGGCGAATACCTGCAGCCATCGCTTGGCCCAGCTCAATGGCCTTAAAGCCAAGCTCAATCGCTCGTCCAAAGTCGCCGACATCAAATAGCCAAATAATAGAACGAGCAAAAATAGGGTGATCACTGGGTTCTATCTCCTTTGAGCCTACATCGGCCAAATATTTATCAACTATGGGTTGCCATTTGGGCAGCAACACATCACGTTTATGGGCTATCTTGTCTTGTCGTCTGGCAAACGCTTTTAACTGTTTAAGGTCGCCATCAAGTTCACTTAACTGCAAATGCAAACTCGGTGCGTAACATGCCGAGCCAGACAGTCTTACTTGTTCAAGCTTTTTTCGGGCTTCATTTCGCTCTTTGATGGCGAGGATAAAGGCACCTCCGGCGACTTTTTTACCTCACTGATCACCTCTTTTATTTCATCTGCAGCAGCAGATATCTCAGCCGTTGCATCGGCAATATCGGCGGCACTGTTTGATACCTCATAGCTCGCATCGGCTATATCGGTTGCTGAGTCACTGGCAAGGCTGGCAGCATGCGTTAATTCATCAATATCACATTCGGCTATGACATCAATCACACCGTTTGATACCTCTGAAATAACCGTTTTTTCTGAGCCTTTAAGCGCTGGATCGATGCCAATAACACGGGCTCCGCTATCGATAAATGCCTGCGCCGTATCGATGGCACATTCAACGTTGACACCAAATAAGGTCGCAAGAATGCTCATCGCGGGGCCAACATCCGTTGGCGCTTCCATACATGGGATGTCAGCACTCTTATTTACATTAACTTGGCTTATTTTTCGATTACGATAATCCGCTATTGCACCCATCATTCACTCCCATATTTATTTTTGTTTATGATTAATAGAGCCGAGTTTTCTCGGCACTATTTATTAGCGCTTATTCTTCAGAAACAAGAGCAGGAGCTGCGCCAATGTGCATTGCGTCTTCATCGACAGCGGCATAGCCTTCTAATTCTTCGACGCCATAACCTTCCCAGCGGAGATACTTATCTTCATGCTGCTTACGGTCTTCTACATTTTCAGACTTACGATGGCTAGTACCTTTTTGGGTGTATATATGCAGATGATTAAGTAAGCACAAGGTAATACGTTTAGCAGGGAAATGTGGCGGAGTGTAAGCCTTTAACCCACCGATGGTTTTATCCATTTTCTGCACTGCGACACGCTCTGTCGGCGTATCTGCCATATTGGCCATTCTGGCTTGAGCTGTGGCGGTTAAATCGCTACCAATCAAGACCACTAAGCGAGGATCACTGCGTAATGTAACGTGAATATGGGTATTTTTAAGCTCGGTTACGATGGCATCAAGAGTCTTATACTCATTATCTTTCAGAGCATTGACATCAGCATCAGGGTTAAAATAAATAGGATCGGTAATTATTTGCTCTGGGGCTTGTTCCTTAACAAGCTGGTGCCAGCCTTTGTTAACATCTTCACCCAATGGGCTAGCCTCTGGATCGGTTGTCTTTGCCACTGATGTACCGTTAAAACCCACCCGCAGCTTATCCAGTGCAAAGCGCATTGTGGCGTTTTGGCTCATCAACTTCATAAATTGTTTTGCTGTTCCAGCATTAGCCCAAACAGCCAAGGTCGCCCATGTTACCGCTGCGCAAGAGTCAGTTTCGGTTAGCTGATAAGTATTGCCATCAACATCTTGGCCACTGGTAAAACGGCCGTTTTCTTTTCGGCCCGTGGCAATTAATGTACTGCCCACTTTAACCACTTGGCCTTGGATTTGGTCAACGGGTAGATTAGTAATCAGTTTTAGAAAATCGACGGCTTCGAGCATGGCAGCACGTAGTTTGAGTTCCATCGGCTCAGTGACACTGAACTGATGGTGTACATCGTCAACTTGATAGTTTTTTGCTATGTCAGCGCAGTACTCTTTTACGTGAGCCTTAGCTAATGGGGTTAAATTCATGTTTCTTTCTCGCTGTGATGAATGTTCAGTTCAGACGGTTCAATTCAGAACTGTGGGCACTTATACCGTGCAGCTCTCAGGCTCATTCAGCCCTCCCGGATTTGGCTCTTGCCCTGGCACCTCTAGCTTTAGCGCGGCAAAGTCAGTGGCGAGTTTATCCAATTTGGTGGAAAAGCCCGTTAACTGCTCACCTAATACAGAAAACTGATCAGAAGTCACAACGCCTGCAGGTGACGTTTCTTCATCGTCTTTAGGTGGTGTTATCTCTGTTGTTTGCTTACTGAACTGGCTAACCTGACCTTCAAGACTGTCTAGCCGAGTGCCAAGCGTTGAAAACTGACCTATCAAGCCGTCATATTGTTCTTTGTTCATTGGATCATCCTCAGATGTTTCGGGTGCCAGATTAGGAGACTGATTTCTTAACCATCCGGCAAACAGGCTATAAAGAGATTTTTCATTTTGCTGCTCAGTGTCACCTTGAATAAAATCATTCAACTCTAAGGTTTCAAGCTGACTGTATTCGTGTTCTGTTGCATCATTGCCAACAGAAAATTTAAGGCGGGTGGTACCTGTCGATGCGGGGGTATCGGTTACAGCTAGACCACGTAAATAACAGCGGCCTGAGCCTTTGTAATCAATGTCAGGCTCAATTGACATAAACAGCTTTTGACCGTCTTTGTTAGCATCAAGTAAGTAGTCGTTAGCGGTTAGCTTGACAAATAAACGTACTTTTCCGTTAAACTTTGCGGCTTTGACTTCATCAATCACCCCCCAGTTTTTACCGTCAAACGGGGCCCATGATGAGCGGAAATGTTCAGGCCAGATGAGTGCGGTGTATTCATCAACAGAATACTGTGCGGCCATGTCATCAATCCACGCCTTAGTGATGGTGCGACCATCAACTGTCGCACCTTCTGTCGCCGCGATTACCCATCCTGTTTGTTTGCTCATTGAATTGACCACTTGCCACATTATTGATTCATTTGACGGTCAGCATAGCGAGTTGAATTGCGGTTAGCACTGAGCAAAGTTATCGTCAATTCGGATAGAGGCTTAATCAGAATTGAGCCGAATTTAAGTGCGTTCTACGCAATGCACAAATGAATACACTGATGCCATTGACCCACGTTATTCATGATTAGCGAGCTTAATGGCCTACTCTCCCGAAATTCGAGAAGCTGCAAAACGGCTGTATTTACGTCGACATACGCCAGATGAGATCCGCGACGAACTCGGCTTACCCAACAACCGTATTATTTATTTTTGGGCTGAAAAATATAGCTGGCGCGATATGCTGCGCGAAGAAGAAGTGGACGAAGCCATCGCCCGCCGTATTGTGCTGTTAACTGATATTGCTGATAAGTCGGGAATGCAGATAAAAGAACTCGACATGCTGATTAATCAGCATGTAAAGCTCAAAAAGCAGCGCGCAGTGCTCGAACGTGGGGATGCTGAACAGCAAATTCCGTCACAAGGTAAATCACAGAGCAAAGGCAAAACGAACAGTTCAGATAAAGCCGGTAACAATAAAAAACCTCCTGGCCGTAAAATCAAGAACGATGTATCACACCTCACGGCTGAAGATTTCGACATTTGGGTTGATAGCCTATTTGAATATCAAAAGTTGATGCGAGCGGTAAAAAATGACCCTGCGATGCCGCGAACACGTAATGTATTGAAGTCGCGCCAAGTGGGTTTTACCTACGGCTGTGCTGGTGAAGCATTTGAAGATGCTGTGCTAACGGGTGAAAACCAAATATTCATTTCAGCTACACGCGCTCAGGCTGAGGTTTTCCGTTCATACATTATAAAAATTGCCCGCCAATTTTTTGAGTTAGAGTTAACCGGTAACCCCATCGTATTAAGTAATGGAGCCGAACTTTTCTTTTTAGCAACCAGCTCTAATTCTGCTCAGTCTCGATCTGGCAATGTTTACGTTGATGAATATTTTTGGATAAGGGATTTCACTAAAGTTAGTGCGGTTGTTTCCGCCTGTGCGACACAAACCCGATTTAACAAAACCTATTTTTCTACACCTAGCGCCAAGAATCACCCTGCTTACCCTTTCTGGACGGGCGATCAATGGAAAGGCGATAACAGCTCTCGCCAGTTTGTTGAATTCCCATCTGACAATGAGTTGAAAGATGGCGGGAGAATTTGCGCCGATAAACAGTGGCGTTACATCATCGATGTTGAAACCGCTGTTGCTATGGGCTGCAATCTTATCGATCCCAAAGAGCTGCAAGAGGAGTATAGCCCGGAGGTTTATAGCAACCTCTATATGTGTGTGTTTGTCGATGATACCGCCTCGGTCTTTAAATTTAACGTGCTCACTAAGTTGATGTTTGATGCCAATAAATGGCAAGACTTTAAGCCGCTTGATGCTAGGCCGTTTGGTAATCGTGAAGTTTGGCTGGGCTATGATCCATCTCGAACTCGTGACAATGCATGTTTAGTCGTCGTGGCCCCACCCATTGGTGATAAAGAAAAGTTTAGGTGCCTTGAGCGACATTATTGGCGCGGCCTGAATTTTCAACATCACGTCAATGAGATTGAAAAAACCTTTGCGCGTTATAACGTCACTTATTTAGGCGTCGATACCACGGGCATAGGCGCAGGTGTTTGGGACACGATTCATGATTTACACCCTCGTGAAGCCACGGCCATTCACTACAGTAATGAAAGCAAAAATCGCCTGGTATTAAAAATGATAGATGTTGTCGAAGGTAACCGCTTGCAACTCGATCAAGACATGAAAGATTTACCCGCCGCATTCATGGCAATAAAGCGCGGCATGACTGGCAGTGGCAACATGATGACATTCAAAGCCGACCGCTCTGACAAAGTGGGCCATGCTGACGGTTTTTGGGCATTGAGCCACGCCATCATCAACGAACCACTCAACCATTTACACAAAAGGAAATCAACATGGGCGATGCAAAGCTAACAGCCGCTAACGACGCAACCATAGACGAAACAGAACACACAAGTAGCAATGGCACTGTGGTGTTTAGCATGCCTGAAGCCGTGATGCCGAATATGTGGTTGACGGATTACGACTCACTGCATTTTAATGACTATGATCGCTATTGGGAGCCGCCAATCGACAGAGGATTGTTGGCCAACTTGCCTCGGCGTAACGCCCAGCATGGCGGCATATTACAAAGCCGAGTTAACATGGCTGCTAGCCGTTTTATCTCTGGTTGCATGACAGCGCAGCATGTTGAAGCTGCATTTACTAATCAAATCATGTTTGGTGATGTGGCGCTGCTTAAAGTTCGCGATGGCTTTGGCCGTGCCTTGCGGTTGTTTCCACTGCCCAGTTACCGGACCCGCGTGGCAGCAGATGGCGGCGCTGTGGTGCTTGAACGTGACGACCAGCTTAAACGCTATAAAGCAGCTGATATCGTTTGGGTGCGCCAGTATGATCCGGTGCAGCAAGTGTACGGCTTGGCCGATTATATCGGCGGTATGCAAGCTGCACTACTCAACGAAGACGCAACTTTGTTTCGCCGCAAATATTTTCTAAACGGCGCCCACATGGGTTTTATCATGTATGCCACCGATCCCAATTTAGACCCCAAAGTTGAAAATGAGATTAAGCAGAAAATTCAAGACTCTAAAGGCGTGGGCAACTTTAAAAGCCTGTTTGTCAATATCCCCAACGGCAAAGAAAAAGGTCTGCAAATAATCCCTGTCGGTAACTTTGAATCAAAAGATGAATTCAGCAATGTCAAAGCGGTTAGCGCGCAAGATGTATTTAACGCGCATCGATTTCCCGCAGGCCTAGGCGGTATGATCCCAACGAACGCCGCAGGATTTGGCGACCCGACCAAGTATGGCGAGATGTATTTTAAGGCCGAGACTAAACCGCTGATAAACAAAATGGTTGATGCTATAGCGCGAGATCCCGAAATTGGCGGCAGATTGAAATTAGTGTTTGATTTGGAGTGAGTAATAATCCATGTAAAGCCTTAAAAATAAATATAAGGCCTTACATAGGTTTTATTCAATCAATGCTTTCAGGAGTGATAAACTCATAAGCAATTCTAGGGTCAAAAGGTTTGCTCAACTCAGCACTTTTTGACAAGGATATTATTTTTTCAGGATCGACATCTGATAATAAATTTAATGTTTCTTGTGTGTAGAAAGATTTATTTAGTACGACCCACTTATCTATATTAGTTTTATCTTCAGTCTCTGACGTATAATTCATTAATGCCATTGTATAAGCTGTTTTTTCTTCCTCAACGCAGCGTTCAGAGGCGATTCTCGATACAACTAACAAAATGATTTTTTGTTTTAATTTATCTTGAGCATAAAGCCAATCACTTTTAATCGACGTTAATTCTCGCTTACTTAACTCCATACAAGCCCCGGTCTTAGACTCTAGAGCTGAATATGTATTATTCATGTTATTTAACAGCGTACTTTCATCATAGGGCCAAGATACACCTACTGAATTAAAAGATATTAACGCTATTGCACCTAACAACAATTTTGCTTTTTTATAGTGCATTCGAAACACACCTCCAAAATTTTCGCTCTTCACCGACAGAATATAATTCAGCTTGAGTGGCAATAAAAAATAACCTTTCTTTTTTGACTAATTCTATGCCATTAACTGCATCTGCAAATGCTTGCCACTCGTAGGTACGAACATTGTAACTAGCAGAGGCTGTCGCAACTCCCAAGAATGAATTTTTTCCGGCAAATATCTGAAAAAATGGCACCATACTTATAATTTTACTAAGAATGCTGGACATATCCAAAACGTTGTTCATGTCTTTTATTGCATCCTTAGCTCTACCTGAAGGAGTAAACTTACCAACATTACAAAAATTCCCTTTCACAAATACCTCAATACATATATTCATAGTCATAAAGTTGCATGGTAACTGATTAAACTTTCAGAAACAAATTCACATATGCTCATTAGTACACTGTTTAAAAAAACAGTGGATTGGCGTACACTCTACTATATTGACTATTGACTATAAACTGTAGCTATTAGCGTTCATCGATTGGGAGATTGTGATGCGAGTTCATTGTAATGTGTGTAACGCAAAAGCGATTATCGGTAAAACAAATCGGCTGACGATGGGGCATGCCGATTTATATTGTTCATGCACTGACCCTGAATGCGGCCATACGTTTGTGACTAATTTAAGTTTCAGTCACACGTTAAGCCCCAGTGCATTAACATGTAGCGCCCTTGTGTCTGAACTGGCTAAAGCGATGGATCCGCAGCAGCGCCAGCAATTACAACAAGAGCTAGCCCTAATGTAGCTCAGTTCATTGTTGAGCGTGAAGTAATCTCAGCCTCTAATGCGGCGTTCATATCTTCGTCTTTTTTTGCGTCTTTTATAATATTTGCGATAAGTGACACTGCGATGTTTTGGTCTAGTGCAGTACTTCGCGTATCTAGTGAACGTAATACAAAATCAACCTGCTCAATATAGATACACATCCCCAATTCCTCCAGTTAATAAGGCCCGCTCGGATCATATCAGGGTGCACGTCAAAAAAATTAGACTAATTGTATATGTAATGATACAAATGTGACTTCACTAAAAACAATAACCATACACTCGTAACAAATATAGCGAGTTGTAACTCACACGGAAGGGGTTTATGCAGTCAACACAGGACATAGTTAGAACTATCAGATTGTCGCAAAAGCTTAGCGTTAACCAATTAGCCACTAAACTGGGGTGTTCAAGGCAAACAATATACAATTGGGAAGATGGAATTACAGAACCTAAATTGTCTCAGTTCTTACACTTATGTATGATGACAGGGTTCAACTCCAACAATCTATTAACAAAAACGATATTCAAAAAAGATAAGGAAAAGGATTATGCAGATCCCGGCAAATATTCCAACATATGTAAACACACAGATGACAAGTAACTCATTGTCTATTAATGACAAACCTAGTCAGTCAAAAGAAAATGTTGTAGATTCAAATTTACCCCAACTTTCTGTCGGCGGTGGCATTGCAAGGCCTAAGCCAAATATCATGGCCCAAGAATCGCTCCACAATTCAGTGAATAATGACGATAGCCCATTAACCGTAGCCAATAATAGCGACAATGATAATGGAACAATTTCAATTCTCGTTTAATGTAATTTCGTGGGCGATCATGTTGGTCGCTTTTGGGATTAGTGCCCGTTCCCCAAATATCAGATGGCTAATAGGTACACTAACATTAGTTAAAACATTAGACATCGTTATATTAGATGTCATTTTAACTTGGGGAGCATTCTATTACGTGGCAATAAGCCTGCTCGACTTAACTGTTATTTTATTAGTCATCTACCGACAGGCTACCGCCAATTGGGTTGCAGCCAGAGAGTGGGGAATACTCAGTAAAATAGCGCATTACTCCAGTAAGTATTACCAATTCACCAGTAATGAAATGTCCATCATAGGTATTTTATGCCTCTCTATCATCATTAACCTGTTTTCAGCTATTGAGCAAGGGATCAGACATTATACTGATTTTAACCCTATGTTCATTTATGACACCTTCCCATATCTTAAATTTGCCTTATCTGGACTGCTGTTAATGGCGCTCATTTCAGTGGCTATCGATGCCGCAAAAAATTACTACCAAGACAGACAATCGTTTAGATAGCGGATAAGTAAGGCTAGTGAACTAGCCTTTACTCCCATCATCTTGTAAGAGATCTCTCAACCTTCTATAGATAAAACACCATTGAAAAACACTTAACAAACTGTTTAAGAAGGGATAGCTAGATAATTAAAAATAAAATATTAAATAATTTCATAAAAAACGTCCCAGTTCTGCTGTATTGACTATAATTTGTTACTTATATCAGTAAATGATAATTATTCACTGTAACGGAATCGCATTATGGAAGATTTAATAAGCAACCTAGGGACGCCTGCAGACAAATTAAAAAAGTACCAGGCATGTGTGAATGAGTTTGACCAACTCAATTTTGATGACGTATATGTTAAACAAATACGTAGTGAGTTGGCCTCATTAGAAAAAAATGTATTGAATTCATATATGTACTATATCTAGCCAACAAATTGAATGTTTAGCACTTACAGCATTTGTTGTAAGCGTTTTTTTATTCAATCCAGTAATTTATTTGCCCACACAACCATAGAAACCCTAGGCTCATTCCCCACGCTAACAGCGTGTCCTAGCCCCGCTGGGATCGCCATCCAATGGCCCTGCTTTTCTTCGACTGGTTCATTATTGATTGAAAACCGTGAAGGGCCGTAACTGTCTAGTCGACAAATATAAGCAGTTGCATCCCCATAGGCGTTATCAATGTGATTAACCACGAAATCCTCCGGTTCAAATAGATGAACTCTTGCTTCTACCACCTCATAACCCTCAAACATGGACCGAACGTCTTGCGCCAGTGTCGATTTTAACAATGAGAAACCTGCAAAATGATGATGGTCATCCATCACTATTGGTCTCATTGCGTTTAGTGCCTGAGCGATATACCAACCACAATTGGCTTTAGATAGATTTAATGGTTTTTCAACACTAGTTAACCCATGTTTTTTATTCATTTGTGTGCCTCACTATATTTCAGTGCCAGTTCTGCCGCTCGATTTAATTTTCTTAGCGCCTCGCTAAAATGCTGCTGGTCAACGTGATGACGCCAATAAGCATGTTTTGCGGGTAACCCATCCACTAAGTGAGCTTTTAAAGCATTAATTTTCGCCTCACTGGTTATACGGGTCATGTTTATCAGGGCATCGATACCGGACACAGTTTCGTGACCAGGGAATAAGATAACTTTGGTTTTAGATCGATTTTTCATGTTGACCTCTTTTATTACGGCGCACTGCAACTAGATTATTTAATACGGTTCGGCACTGCTCACGCTCACCGTCTGGCAGAGCATCTAGCCATTGACGAACAAGTGCACGATTGCAGAAATCCAACTTTTGTTTGCAGCGTTGATACCTGGCTAAACATGCCTGCAAATGAATCTGGTCATTGTGGCTAGCGTTAAGGTTAGAACAATTCATATTCGTTATTTTCCTCTGGTTCATGCTCAGGCCATCGCTCGGACTCTGATGTTATTGGCGTATTAAAGCTGTGCTCGTATTGCTGCAATTCAATCACTTGTTGCAACTGGTCCATTGCAAGTTGGTGATGCTGACGCGGCATATCCAGCAGCCATTGGTCAACATCCCCATCGTGTTCACCTTTAGCATCGAGCAGCGACCAAGCTTCTTTGCGCAATTGCTTATTTATCGCGGCATTATTATCTCGGTTAGCCGCATCAATAAGTTGGTCGGTATGGCTGTCGCACCAATCGCCCTCACTTTGCGCGCTGGCGTTCGCTGGCATTGGTGGCTGTTTGCTGCTAATTAAGATGCCATTTCGAAGACGAACATATTGGCTAACACCATTAACCGCATTATCAATCACTGCGCCTGCACGTAAACGTTTAATGCTGTCGCGCTCGAGTCCCAACTTTTTAGCCTCGGTCATTAACTGTCGGTCGTGATCACTCAAGGTTTGAGGCTGTTTTTTCACCTGCGTACAGTTATTGTCAGAACTCCAAGGTGCGCGGCTGTCGCCACTTTTAGAAGCAAGATCAAAAGAAGAGTCAAGAGCCAAATCAAACGCATCTGGTTCGCTGCTGTCATCGCGCGGCGCTCTAATTTCCCACCCCTCGAGACGGGTGTTGATTGGTGTGTGGTTTTCACGCGACATCACCCCCATGATTTTGGTGACATCTTCGCCATAGAGATTGGCGGCTTCATTCACCACTTTGGCTAGCTGAATGGTGCGATCGGCACGTTTACAACTCGCCCCACCCATCACTTCAATAAAGCGTTGCCAGTTACTTGAGTCTGCCGCGCTACGAGCTCGCTCTAATATTTCATCGCCTTCAACTTCTTCTCGTAGTCTGCGCAGCTCACGCCATACTGTGACCGAGGGCCCACCAATTTGCTGAAACTGTCTGATATTCCATGTGCTAGCCCATGCGGTCACACCATCTGCGCCATGCTTACCCGATGACTCCGCCTCAAAGTCACTGTTGACGTAGGCACCATCAATGTTTTTAGCGATGTATTTGGTCAGATAACCCGTAGCGCTGCCCTGCTCTGGATCGATAGTTTTAAAATCAAAACGAGCACGATAGCGTTGATAGTCGTTTTCAATATCGTGGGGAGCTTTACCAAAATCATCTAAATCATGCTCAAGCGCATAATCGCGAATAATGCCACGCCCTAGCGCTAATTGTTCGGGGCGCATAAACAGCACCATATGCCAATGTGGGGTGCCATCGTGATGCGGCTCTACCACCCGAAAACCAAACAGGTCGACATTATTACGCGCTAATTTACTGCGAGCCTTGGCCCATTGTTGGCACAAATACGCTTGAGTTTGTTTTGGGTTGGCGCCGTCATATTTTTTATTTGAATAACACGGCCCTTGTTTACTCTTTTTCCATGAGTGGTAGCGACTCGGTGAGGTGATGGTATAGAACTCGGCAACGTAACCCGTGTCGATGGCAAGTTCTTCAAATCCACGCATACGCACCATGAGTTCGGCGCGGCGATTTTCAGGGTTAGCCACCGATGCAGCCACGGCTTCTGCAAGGCTAAGCTCTAGCCCTTGTGCTTCGTTAACCACGAGCATTTGATTTAACCATGCCGCTGCGGCCTGTTTACGCTGTTGGTAGGCCTTTAAACATTGATAGGAAACATAAGCAGACACGCCAGCGCGTACCTTACCTGTGACTATGGCGGCGTGTTCTTGATATTGACGAAATGTTTTATCCAGTTTTCGCAGCCACCACGACTCATCAGTTAATCGGGCAATGGCACCTGCAATGGCGTTATACATCCGTGGGTCGTTATCAAACTCCCCTTTCTCCTTACGCTTTTGGTAATGCTTAACACTGGGCATTGGTGGGCTAAAGCTCCACATGTCGGCAGGCTGCTTGACCCGATTAACGAGCTCTAATGCGTCAATTTGTGTACTGCCGTATTCGGTGGCGTTATGCAGTAATGTCGAACATCGATTAGCCCATTCGTGGGCTATGGCTGCACGGCGTACATCGGTTTGTAAATGCCAAATGGGTATTGGGAATGTGTGCAGCATGTCATTAACCGCGATTACCCGTTTACGCAGCCAGATGTTGGCATTGCGTTTAGCGCGAGGTTTGTCCGCGCGCCACTTATGTAAATACTCCTTAAATAAGCTGCGGGCCACCTCATCCGGTAACCCGTCAAGCTGCCTTTTCGACCAATTAAGATCTGCTTTATCGGAAACAGTCAAAAAAATAGCCGAGAGATTAATCCCGGCTTGGCGTTCGAGTTGCTCGAAATCCATCACAACCCCTCGATGCCATGAAACGCATGAGCTTTAGTGAGTGTTCGACGGATCCCTTTGGCTAAATTGGTAAGGTCGTTACCCAGCGCTTGCCAATACAAACAATCAAGTGCACCGCAATATTTAGCAATATTCACTAGGCGCGCATTGTCGATCACGCTATCGTTATCAATCAGTATCTTGATTTCACCAACAAGGGATTGTTTATTGCCGCGATAATGGCTCAAGATATGTTCAAAGGCGGCTTTGTTTGCTTTGCTCATAAACCACCCTTCTTTTTAATTTCACGAGCAAGGCCTCTAGCAAGTTGAGCCCATTCAAAAGCATCAGCCTTCATAAATGGAATACTGTCCCGATTGCCATT
Source organism: Shewanella sp. VB17 (assembly GCF_013248905.1). Classification (NCBI taxonomy): domain Bacteria; kingdom Pseudomonadati; phylum Pseudomonadota; class Gammaproteobacteria; order Alteromonadales; family Shewanellaceae; genus Shewanella; species Shewanella sp. VB17. The sequence goes on along the minus strand of NZ_JABRVS010000001.1, from coordinate 1,946,088 downwards.
CCAAAATGAAACAAGTGCAGCATCTTTGGATATTTCTAACTGCTCTAAAGCGAATTCACGAATAAAATACAAGTTAACAGCCTTCATTTTGCTGATAGCCGTGTAGTGTCTAAATTCCTCTAGCGGGGTTAAAACAAAATCTTTTTTGGTATCACAGACTGGACCCGCTGTAGGAAATAACTCGCATGACCTAATGTCTCCCCTCACTTCTTTTTCCAAAATGGTCATGCTAGTTGCACTTGGACTAACTCGTAGTTTTAACTCAACCGTTTCTGTAAAATTTTCCGCTTCATTTTCTTTCACTTCTTGAATACATGTAGGGCACGCAGCAGAGCAAGTTTCACTGTCAATTTCATAACCGTGCCAACCGTCTTTAGCTGCGCTATTAATTGCATCCCCCACTGTTCTTTCTCTTTGAACATAATGAGTGTTCGCACACATGAAACAATTGATAGCAAAAACAGTGAGCACTTCAACTTCGGTTGGATCAACATTAAATAATTTCATTTAAGCGCCCCTTCTGACTGAGATTTTTTAATTGCTGCTAGCAATAGGAAATAAAGAGCGCTCAGCGACTCATCAACAAAATCCCCCTGCAGCACAATGTTTGATAGAGAACGCATTGCAGAGATGGTATTTAAGTGATAATGAGCAGTTGAAAAAAAACCATCCTCAACAGCCTGATTAAATCCATCGAGGTGAATTTTTAGCAACCGTAAAAAACAGCGATTGTCTAACTCCGCGATATAACATGCGTCTTGGCTCGAATTATCAGCACTCATTACGCCACCTCTTGCATTTGTATTTGGTTTACTCGGATCTTATTGCGGAGAGCTATTAAGCGGATGTTAAGTTGTGATGCGACGGGCAACTTTGCCACCTGAGCAATTTCAAGCAGCGATTCGAGCACTGACTCGACAATGGTCGGCTCACACGAGAAACCTTTTAAATACAGCGAGGCGATAACGCGATTAGCTTCGTTGCTAACAACCTGATTTATTGATAAGCTTTGCGGTGTTGATTTCATATTAATCCTGTCTGGTTTAGTTTGAATTGATGTGGCCACATCCGGTGCAAACGAATGTGGCTTTTTTATGCATGTAATTTACGGTTTGCTTTAACGCTGAATTGGTCACGGCTTAATAAACTCTCGCCAAATGACTGGCCTAAATTTCTAAGGGCAATAATCGATAAGCGGATCTGCTCACGTTCTTCGAACGTCATGCTTTCTAGTGGGGTGTTAATGTGAGAACTGGGCTTAATACGGGCACCAAACAAAATCATCGCTTTTTGTTGGTCAGTTAATTTGTTGTATTGGGCTGCTGCAAAGTTTCTACCCAACATGGCTCTAATATCATTAAAGCGCTCGCTCAACGTGGGAGACTCAACATCATTGGCCGCGTTAATCACTGCGGGCATTATTGCTGATTCATCTTTTTTTAATGTATTCATTATTTATTCCTTTTATAAAAGCCTTACATCAAACCCGGTATAGGCATCGCTTGCAGTGCATCACTCGCAACGGTTAGCACTGGGATAGCTTGAAATTTCTGTTCTACGTCATGCACGAATATCGCAAGCTCGGTCATCACATAACTGGCGCGTTTTAATGTTTCATGCCGCATACGCTCGGTAATTCGTTTTGTTACTTTTACATCTAATGCCAGCGAACCTAACTGAGCGACATTGGCGCTAATATCTAACGCTCGGTCGGTTAACTCGGTTTTATCAGCACAACTCAACGAATCTAACGATACCGATGGCGCACAATTGAGATCTAACAACACCCCGTCAACAATGCAGCGATTACCAGTTACTCGTGATATCTGCACCAGCTCGTGCACCGTAAGTTGGTGCGGTTGTTCTAAACACAACTTGTTGCGTAGCATTTGTGAACTGTGAAAATTTGCGGCCTCTGCGACCTTTTTTAAATTCTCATCATGTGCAAACTGACGGACAGAACCATTCACATGACGGTTTTTATGTTTACTCGTATCATTTTCATACATAGCGGCAAAATTCCTTTTTGCTAATATTCAATTGAAGAGAAAAATAGTCAAAGTGATAGTAAGCGGATTAAGCAACTAAACACTGCTCATCCGCTTCTCTCATTAACGCTAACATGTTGATAAGTGGTTTTTCTTGTGGTTTTAACTTGGTGCGGATAGGCAAGCGCCCTTCCCTTACCATACAACGAATAGTATTGATCGGCACTCCAGACAGCCGAGAATACTCTTCAAATGATACGAATGGGCTAGCAATTTGATAAGCAGATCTGGTCATTTAGTGTTACCCTCTATTCAATTGTATTTGGTGTTGAGTAGTGTCTAAGGCTACTTAACAGTATCGTCACTTGGTGAGATAATGATTGATCAAACAGATAGCGAAGTCAACAAAAAACAGAATTACATTCAAAATGAAACATTAGACCTTTTAAATGTTGAGGGGGGGAAGGTTGTAATAGACAGGCTTTTACATATTTTTAATTTACGAAGTAAAGTAGAACTATCGGGGATAATAGGTGTTTCACCTGGTTCTATCGCAACCTGGCAAACACGTTCAACAGTTCCATATGAACTGTTAATACGCATTCATTTAGCGACAGGAATTTCAATTGAGTACCTTCTTTTTGATACTGTGGTTGGTGATATTAACGTTATGCAGTTTTGTCCCAACCCTACTACGACACCAAGTTACGCAACTATAAATCAAAATTTAAAGTATTTCAGATACCCCTTAGGTAAACCTGCTCACTATGATGGCGGTTCCCAAATAATTAAACGTCTGATTCAAATATTAAAATTTAATAACAGGACTGAATTATCTAATGCTACATCTGTAAGCATAGGTACTTTGTCTACTTGGCAAACACGAAAAGTTACTCCGCATGAGTTGCTTTGCAGAATCCATTTAGCTACTGGTACATCTATGCATTATTTATGCTTCGGTTACGAGTGGGAGGATCGCAAGGTTCAAGAGAATACAGTAGCACCTGCAATTAAAGATAATTTGTCTGAGCAAACTTTAACTAACGGTGTACAAGCCTGTAGCAATACCTACTTACTTGAAAACGGCAAATTGACTGCCAAAACTAAGTATATTGCCAATGATTTCTTTTGGTTAAATATAGGGATTTCCCCTTCTACTGACGCTGTGGCCATAACCAACAAGGCTTCATATTTCATCGATAAAAAATCTTCGACAGTAACAAAAGGTATGTACCTATTTTCAATCAATGACGTATTCCAAATAGGTGAGTTACAGCAATTACCAGACAGCAAAGTATATTATGTCGATGGATCAGACAAATACCCTATAGATCCAAATACAACAACAGTGCATGGTAAGGTGGTTTCAATTTTAGAAAGCGTTTAAATAAAAATAAGTTCAAAGGATTTAAAATGAATCATTCCCATTTTTTCAACGAAACAGGCAAATACACAGCTAAACGCATGCCAGCTCCCAAAGGGACCTCTGTAAAATTTAAAGATGTTTCAGACTTATTTGAACTTCGTGCTGACCTACAGGATTACAAACCCTCTACCGTTGAGCAATTTATCACAATATATAAACGTTGTTTCGATTCAGCATGCGCTTATGAAGTTGAAGTTGAGCCTTTTGATGCTGTTATTGAGTCAAACCGTAATAATTTCCTCGGTACTAACTCTTGGCTTAAAAAGTATTGGTCTGACTTTATTGATATTTATGACCCCGATGTACTAGAAGATGAATATGAATGGTTCGTCATTAACGATAATGTCGCTAAAGCATTTATCAAGGCGGGTATTGCCAAAAAGAAAGAACTTGTTGATGATGAGGATTGGTCAAATTTTTTTTCTAATTATAAACTCTCAGAGCTAAAAACCATTGTAAAACCATTAGGCATTAAAGTTAGTCAAAGTAAGCCATCACTAATAAAAGAGTTAATTAATTATCAAGAAAATAATACACCGTTATTTCCTCTCCCTATTGTCATAAAATTCTTACCGACTTTAAATACACTACTAAAGAGTCTACAACAACAATATATAGCGGACTTATCCTTATCTTTTGAAAACTTTGATTATCCCAGAGAATTTAAAGCAGCAGTATGGCTTGATGTCATTGATTGCAACTTTAACAATTACATAGTCACAGAACTCGCAAAAGATATTTTACTTAGCTTCAGCGATATTGATGGTGTTATTGATAAACCTTCTACTGTAGCACCCAATACATCATCTTACTCTACCCAAGAGTCAACTGACTCTTTAATTGATATTGCAACCACATTAGAACAGTCAATTGTTATAGTTTTTGATTATGTTGATTTTAAGAATGAACCTAGTTCACGAGAATTCAGATTGGATAAACTAGTTCAAAACGAATATACCTACTTACATGGCTTTTGCTTTTATAAAAATGCAGCAAGACAATTTAGGATCGATAGAATTCAAGGTGACATCATAATTAAGGACACTGGTGAAGCAATACCTAAAGAAGACATAGTAAGTTACTTGGGAATAAATCACCCAAACCCTATAATAAAACCCAAAACAACAAACTCGATAAAAAGCATTAACACGAGAGATAATTATGACAACTCTACTTTAAACGTTGACTCATTAGACAGAAAAGTAAGCCTACTTTTAGGTATTGGTGTCTTTATTATGCCAATCATTTTTTCTTGGTTCACACTTCGTAAAGGTCACTCTATTCGTTCGAAAATAGTTTCTTTTAGCTGGCTAGCTTTAATACTTCTAGTAAATTACCCAGATAACCCAAGTAGTTAACTAATGTCTATTAATAATACTAAAGACGGTAGTAACACGCCTTGGAAACTCGACTTACGTACCAATGGCCGTAACAGCAAGCGCATACGAAAAACTTTTGCCACTAGAGGAGAAGCACTTGCCTATGAGTCATATATTTTAAAAAAAGTCGAATCGAAACCATGGTTGGGTGAAGCAGTCGACAACCGTAAATTATCTGAATTAATAACTATATGGCATGATTTACACGGTCGCCAACTAGTGAAACCTGAACAACGCATGACTAAACTTAATATGATTTGCGATGGCATGGGCGACCCTATCGCTAACAAGATAACCGCTAACGATTTTGCTCATTATCGGCAAATGCGCCTGGATGGTGAAATTGAAGATGCCCAAGGTAATAGAAACAAAGTAAAACCTAATACGGTTAACCATGAACACGCATATTTAAACACTGTGTTTACGACACTTAAAAAGCTGGGAGAATGGTCTTTACCTAATCCACTTGAGGGGATAGAACAATTTAAAATTGATGATATTGAATTGGCGTATCTGTATCCAGAAGAGATCCCACTCGTTTTAACCGAATGTGGCAATGCCAAGTATGAACACTTAAAAACTATAGTCATGATTTGTTTAGCTACTGGGTGTCGATGGTCAGAGGCGGAAGGATTGCGCGGTAGCCAAATAGCCCACAACCGCATCACCTTTGTTAAAACCAAAGGTAAGAAAAATCGTACCGTCCCCATTGCACAAGAATTAGCAGATATATTGCCCCACGTTCGCGGTGCATTATTCAGACCTTGCAGAAAATCATTTGAACAGGCAATCAAGCGAACTGGATTAAATTTCCCTGAAAGGCAGATGACTCACATATTACGTCATACCTTTGCCAGCCATTTTATGATGAACGGTGGCAACATATTAGTACTCAGAAACATACTCGGTCACTCTGATATCAAAGACACCATGCGTTACGCCCACTTCGCCCCGAATCACCTAGACGACGCCATCACCAAGAACCCAATAGCAAGACTGCTGAAATGAAACAACATCAGAATAAAAGTGTCCACCAATTGTCCACAGAGGACACAGCTTACCGTCAGGATGAATCACAACCCATCACCTAAGCCTTTGAAAATTATGTAAGTTATTGTTTTTATTACCCCACGACTAGGATGTAGGCTTTTTGGACGCGGGTTCGAGCCCCGCCGCCTCCACCAATTAAAACAAAAGGTTAGCCGAAAGGCTAACCTTTTGTCACATCTGAATGGCGGCAAAGTGGCGGCAGAGAAAAAATACATTGCCTAAACTGCGTTAGTTTTTGTCCACGGATGAGCCAACAATAACTTTTTAGAGCTACAAACCTGAATCTTGCTATTGGCATTAGACCAATTTTAGTAAATTAGCTGGCGAGTGATTTATTAAAAATATAGTTATAACTTGAGTATACTTTTTTGATGTTTTTCACGAACTCATCGGTGTCAGCAAAGTAATTAGGGTAAGCTGTTTTGAGATCGCGAACTGATGCAGCAGAGACCAAGACCACGTCTTTTGTTACATCATCACGATGTTTTATTTCAAGTTTATTGTAATAATTTGTAGCTTCATCAAGTTTACCTTTATCAAATCTAGTGTGGATGACAACCCTATCGGAAATATCAAGCAGCAAAACAAAATATCCAGCCTTTTTTTCTACTTTTTCAGTTAGCGTTTTAGTAGCAACTTTAAAAGCAGTCAAACGTTCAAACAACTCCAATATATTAATTAATTTGTTCATTTCCTCATAAGTGTTAACTTCTTTGAATCTTGACTCAACAATACAATTCTCTAGTCTAGCGAACTCAACACTTATGAATTTGAAAAGTTCAAGCCACTCTGAATCACCACTGCTAGCTTTCAGAGCTTGATTAGTGAAAGTCCCAACAACTTCAACAGCGGTTGCCCATGAATGCTGAATTTTACTTCTAATCTGCAGCTCAACCAGCATTCCAATATATTTTTCTTTACTACCGTTATATTTGTAAATCAAATGAATTCCTCTATAACCTGATTCTTTTGGGGATTCAATATAATTGTACTCTTTATAAAATATATTTTTTGTTCTACTCTTCACCAATGATTTACAAACTTTGTTAACTTTTTTAACATCGCTTAGCACAGCTCTACAGCCTGCAATATCTTGCATCCTACTCAGGCTCATGTTTTGTTCACGAACTATTTTTTTAAATATTGATTGAACACGCTTTAATCTTTGTACAACCAAAGGGTTCTTATCAATTTTTATTGAATTTTTTCTAAGTAGATCAAGCATTATTTGCATAGGAAATGCGTGAGACGATCTCCAATTATGAAAAATAGGAATTGCATCTGTGAATTCGTCACAGTTCAAGTCAGCTTTGAGTAAGCTATTCCCTGCTTTTTTAACTCTTTCTTTAGAATATTTTGGTTCTATCCATTTCATGGGTATTTATTCCCTTCGCTTCTTCCTAAAATCACTGGCCATCCTTATCTTGCTAAATTAAGAGTAGTTCAAAATGATTCTATAGCGATGTTTAGACCAGAGATGAACTCAATAGAAACGATACGATACCTTCCCTATCCACCCATTTCAGTTTTAAAACAATTTAAATATATGTTTTTAATGGATTTAGTAATTGTAATGAAAATAGCGCTTTCAATAAAAACCTCACGGAATTTAGACGTATCTCAGAGCCTATGCAGGTTTCACCATTCACAGCCCTAACCTTTCCCCTTTGTTGTTATCAAGTAAAACTGAAAAACACTGAAATAGGGCGAGGAAGAGTGCGGATCCCGTGACGCAAAGGTTCTGAGTGATTAATTACGTGGCTCAGTCCCCTTCTTTTACCTCGAAGTTGTATTCTGGGCATTAAAAAGCCCTGAGTGTTCAGGGCTTAATGTTAGATTGGTTGGTTTACTTAGTTAGTCAGCCGCCACAATCACAAGGTCGGCTAAGCAGCCGTTATTCGTAGTCAGCGATAGGAATACAAGCACAGAATAAATTCCGATCCCCATAGACATCATCAATACGATTAACCGTTGGCCAAAACTTGTTTGCTTTGACTGCTGCACTTGGGAACACGGCCACTTCACGACTGTATGGACGCTCATCAAAAGCAGGATCCATGATGTCGGCTAAGGTATGGGGCGCATTGTGCAGTGGGTTGTTATCACCTGGCCATTCACCAGATTCAACCCGTGCCACTTCGCCGCGAATTGAAATCATGGCTTCAATAAACCTGTCGAGCTCAACCTTAGATTCAGATTCTGTTGGTTCAATCATTAAGGTACCTGCCACAGGAAAGCTCATGGTTGGCGCATGGAAACCATAATCGTTCAAACGTTTGGCGATATCCATCTCTGTGATACCAGAAGACTCTTTTAGTGGACGTAAATCGATAATACACTCGTGAGCAACGCGATCATTACGGCCAGTGTAAAGCACCGGATAATACTCAGACAGCTTCTTCATTACATAATTAGCATTAAGCAGCGCTATCTCTGTCGATGCTCTTAGACCTTGCTTACCTAACAGCTTGATGTACATCCAAGTGATAGGCAAAATACCGGCACTGCCAAAAGGAGCGGCAGAAACGGCGCCGTTGTTGTCAGAGTCTAACCCCTGCTTAACCACTGCATGACCCGATAAGAAGGGAGCAAGATGCTTTTTAACCCCGATAGGACCCATACCCGGACCACCGCCACCATGTGGAATCGCAAAGGTCTTATGTAAATTAAGGTGAGAGACATCAGCACCAATAAAACCTGGTGAGGTTAACCCTACTTGGGCATTCATGTTTGCACCATCAAGATACACTTGACCACCATGCTGATGGATAACATCACAAATTTCACCAATCGTCTCTTCGTACACGCCATGAGTCGATGGGTATGTGACCATGATACAAGAGAGGTTATCGGCAAGCTCAGCCGCCTTTGCCTTCAACTCTTCCATGTCAATGTTACCGGCTTTATCACAAGCGGTAACCACCACTTTCATGCCTGCAAGCTGAGCAGACGCGGGGTTAGTACCGTGAGCAGATGATGGGATTAAACAGATATTTCGGTGGGCTTCACCGCGAGACTCGTGATATTGCTTAATGGCAAGCAGACCAGCATATTCACCTTGAGAGCCAGAGTTTGGTTGCAGTGATACGGCATCGTAACCTGTGATATCCACTAACCATTCTGTGAGCTCGCTGAGTAATTGCGCATAACCTTGCGCTTGATCTTGTGGGCAAAATGGGTGCATGTTACCAAATTCAGGCCAGGTGATGGGGAGCATCTCTGTGGCGGCATTGAGCTTCATGGTGCATGATCCCAATGAGATCATTGAATGATTCAAGGCTAAATCTTTGTTTTCGAGACGTTTGATATAACGCATCATTTCGGTTTCGCTGTGGTAGCGATTAAACGTCGGGTGGGTCAAAATAGCATCGGTTCGATTAAGCCCCGTAGGGATAGAGATAGTGCCCTCGCCTTTAACTTGAGCTGCAATAACTTGAGCATCAAGAGCAGTAACATCAAGTCCATGGCCTGCGCCTAAGATCACATCAAACAATTGAGCCACATCTTCACGAGTGGTCGTTTCAGCTAAACTGACCCCTAATACTTTGCTTGAGTCGACGCGCAAATTGATACCAGCGAGATCAGAACGCTTAACAATCGCCGCGACATCTAACCCTTTTATAGAAATGGTGTCAAACCAAGTACTGTTAACCAGCTCCACCCCTTTAGCAATAAGGCCTGTGGCAAGAATATCTGTTAGACGATGAATACGTTCAGCAATCGTCCTCAACCCTTGTGGGCCGTGGAATACTGCGTAGAAAGATGCCATGTTGGCTAACAATACTTGAGCGGTACAGATATTGGAATTGGCTTTCTCACGACGGATATGTTGCTCGCGAGTCTGCATTGCCATACGTAGTGCACGATTTCCGCGAGTATCTTGAGACACCCCAATAATACGGCCAGGTAATGAACGTTTGTGCGCATCACGAGAGACAAAGAAAGCGGCATGTGGACCACCAAAGCCCATCGGCACACCGAAACGCTGAGAATTACCAAATACGACATCGGCCCCCATAGAACCTGGTGACTTCAGCATCACAAGCGACATGATATCCGCAGCCACTGACACTATGACTTTCTTTTCACTCAAAGCCGCAAAAAGTTCAGTGAAATCAGAGATCTCACCATAACGATTAGTGTACTGGAACAAGGCACCAAATAGCTCATAATTAACGGCTTCAGCCGCTGGACCGACAACGATGTCGAAACCGAAACATTCAGCGCGAGTCTTAACCACATCTAATGTTTGTGGAAATACATCATCTGCCACAAAAAAAGTATTCGCTTTCTTTGCTTTAGACACGCGCTTAGCCAATGCCATCGCTTCAGCTGCTGCGGTTGCCTCATCCAATAGTGATGAAGAAGCGAGATCTAGACCGGTTAAATCCATTGAGAGTTGCTGAAAATTAAGAATCGCTTCTAAACGACCTTGAGCTATCTCAGGCTGATATGGCGTGTAAGCGGTGTACCAACCTGGATTTTCAAGCACATTACGCTGAATAACCGCTGGGACTTCGGTACCTGAATATCCCATGCCAATGTAGCTTTTATAAACCTTGTTTTTCTCTGCTATACCCCGGATATAAGCAATACCTTCGGCTTCGCTTACATGATCACCAACGGCTAAATCACGATTAATACGAATCGACTCAGGGACAATTTGTGCTGTCAATTCAGCTAAAGATTCTGCTCCGACGTAGTTCAACATATCTTGGCGCTGTTCACTATCAGGGCCAATATGGCGACTGAGGAAGAGATCGTGCTGCTCAAGTTGAGTAAGAGTTTCAGTGGTCATGATAAACCTAATTCCATATTTGCCAGTATCCGCCTGTAGGGGATCAGGTACCGGTCTCGTTGCAGTGTATGATAGCTAAATAACTTCTGGGGGCTGATAAGAACGACATTGGCTCAGCGAATGAGCGAACAAAGTCACTTAGCTATAAACAAGGCTAGTTAATAAACACTAGCTAAATAACCAACAAAGCCTCATTTTATAAAAAATGAGGCTTCATTTTTAATCGCGAATTAGTCTTCGTCGATGGTCGCTTGATAGGCTTCGGCATCAAGTAAATTGTCAATTTCAGCTGAGTCTGTTGGCATCACACGGAAAAACCAACCATCACCAAATGCATCACCGTTAACTAATTCAGGAGAATCTTCAAGCGACTCGTTAACAGCCACAACTTCACCTGATATCGGGGCATAAATATCTGATGCTGCTTTAACCGATTCTGCTACGGCGCAATCTTCACCGGCAGTCACCGTATCGCCCACTTCAGGTAATTCAACGAATACCATGTCACCCAAAAGCTCTTGAGCATGATCGCTGATCCCAACAGTATATGAACCATCTTCTTCTTTACGGATCCATTCGTGAGATGAAGCGTACTTTAGTTCATTTGGAATGTTACTCATTGTTCTTAATCCTTATTCGATTGTTCTAATTCTTTGTTAATGAAGATAGTTTATTACTTAAGATAGTGCCTAAATCAATTTAACATGTTTACTGTTACGTACAAAATGCGCAGCAATGACGTTAACTAAAACGCCTTTATGTACCCATGTAAACTTCAGTAGTATCCCAACTGTGATAATCAAGTCTGTTAGCATTGTATGCTAATTTTCATGTTAAAGAGCACCGTTTATCGCCATTATTACCTCTTATCTCACGCCTTTGGTATGGCCTTATCTGACCCTGTGGACCTTAAGTCAACAGACTAGGGATAGAGTAAGATACAGCAGCGTATTTCGCTATTTAATAAGGGATAAAATACGCCAAAATTATACCTCGCACCACCGTTTTGTATACAAGAGAATTTTCTAATCCGATGCTTTGTTTGATTAGATTTTCTCATCACCTAGACTGGGTCTATTTATCAGGCCAAAGAAAAACGTCAGTAAAAATCAACTAAACATATGAAAGATAATAACTATTATTGAAACTCAACGTCTGATTTTTGAACTTTACATAAATCAGGCAAACGATTATTGTGACCCATGGCTTGTCGCATAAACAGTGTTTTCGCAGGAGAAATATGATCAATCAGGTTAAGTCCAAAATCACGTAACGCTTTTTTAACTGGATTACTACCTTCAAATAACCGTTTAAAGCCTTCCATAGCCGCAATCATCTCCAATGCATCAGCCTTACGCCATCGCTCTAATGCACGTAAGTTACTGTAGTCACCTATGTCTTTTCCCGCAAGCTTCAGTCCATCTATGGTTTGTATGATGGCAGCGGCATCGAGAAAACCTAAGTTAACCCCCTGACCTGCAAGCGGGTGAATAGTATGTGCAGCATCACCGGCTAATAACAACCGATGGCGAGCAAAATGACGAGCATAACGCATGCGCAGAGGGAAAGCCTGTGGCTCACACACCAGTTGACACATCCCCATACGACCATCAAATGCAGCCATTAAGGTACGCTCGAATGTTTGCTTGTCCATACTCAACAACTGTTTAGCTTTCGCCGGCGGCACAGACCACACAATGGAGCAAAGGTTTTTTTCATAGAGCGGTAAGAAAGCTAATGGGCCATCTTTAAGGAACACTTGGCGGGCTGTATCTTGATGGGAGATCTCGGTGCGAATACTGGCTACAATGGCATGATGGCCATAATCCCAGAATGTCATCGGGATCTTACACTGTTCACGTACCCAAGAGTTAGCCCCGTCAGCACCTATGACTAATGCCGCACTTAAGTTGTCACCATTATCTAAGGTCAACCAGGCTTCACGCTCACCGAAGGCGATGTTATCTAGGCGGTGATTTTTGATGTGTGTTATCTCATCACACTCACTCGCCCGCTTAGACAAGGCATAGCCAATGTTGTCATTTTCGATAATACTGCCGAGGTATTGTTCGCAAAGGGTGTGGGCATCAAAACTTATCTTACCTATACTATCTTTCTGCCAGACTTCCATCTTCTGGTAAGGGCTTACACGGTCATCGTCAAGATAGGACCAAGCCCCGAGATTTTGTAATAACCTCTGGCTTGCTTTATTGATTGCGCTAACCCTCAGTTTAGGCCCACCAGAAACAGCCTCAATCTCTCCAGCATCAATAACCACAACACGTAAGTCTGCCATAGCCAACCCTATCGCAGTGGCGAGGCCAACCATGCCTCCACCAACGATAGCAATGTCATAGGTTTTAGTGCTCAACATTTAGTTTTCCTTTCATTTGACCTTTGTTGGTAGCTTAACGTCGTGCTTTCCAGCCCATTGCCGTTTTGGCCACTGGGATTTTAAGTGGCGGAGCCCAAGAGAGTAATCTCAACCCCAAACTGCGTCCAGCCACTAACGGCCAGTGATCATTGGAAAAGCCACGTACCAAACACTCAATGTTGCATAAAGTGGCATTTCTGTCAGGCTCACGGCGCTGTAAATAAGCATGAGTCACTTCAGTGCTACCAAAATCCGTTGGCTGAGCATCCGTTTCATTTAATAACTGTTGTTTAATCACTTGGATCAAACTCATTAAATCCCTTAAGCCTAAATTAAACCCTTGACCTGCGATGGGATGTAACGCTTGAGCTGCATTGCCGATAAATACGGTTCGATGATAAATGGGTCTTGGCATATAAGAAAGCGTCAGCGGATATGAGTAACGCTCGCCGACTGAGATAAATTGACCGGAACGCGATCCAAAAGCCTGCTGCAATTCGCTCAAAAACACATTATGAGAGGCAGACTGTAAACGTTTTGCCTCATCAGGTGGCAGTGCCCACACCAATGACACCCGTGATCGGCCATTATCGGATCCCATGGGTAACAGGGCCAAAGGGCCTGTATTAGTAAAACGTTCAAACGCCCAATTCTCATGAGCTTGGTTAGTTTGCACATTGGCAACCAATGCAACCTGATCAAAATCAATTCTTTCTAATGGCTGTTTACATGCCGCTCTAACCTGAGAGTTGACACCGTCTGCTGCCACCAATAGTGAAGCACTTAAACGAGTACCATCATCAAGAGTGAGTATTTGTGCATTCACCTGCGCCTCTACTGACATGACTTTATTCGGGCAATAAAGTGAAATGTCTGCATCAGCGAGCAATGTAAATAATACTTGTCCGACACGTTCTAACTCGACAACTTGACCCAAACTTTCCAGATTAAACGCTGCAGCATTGAGTTCTGTCATTCCCATGTGACCACGATCTGAAATATGAATATTCTTAATTGACGTGCCTAAATGGGCCAATTTAGGCCATAAACCAATCTGCGTTAATTCGAAGATAGAGCCATGGGCGATGGCAATGGAGCGAGCATCAAATCCAGGATGCGCTTGATGAGGACTGTGTGCCTCAATTAATGCAATTTTTAAGGGGCGCTTAAGCGAGTCTCCAAGAGATTTGAGACCAAGTGCTAATGTCGCTCCTGCCATAGCGCCACCGACGATCGCGACATCCACACAGATTAAATGCGCATCTTGTTCTGTTTCAGCTGTCATTAAGCTTCTCTATTTTGCCCCAGTCGAATCGAATCAACTAAGCTCACCATCCAAGTTAAGATAATAAGCATGCACTCTCGATAGTGTAGATGTTGCCGTGCTAATGGCTAATGAATCACACCGGTTTGTTGTGCTGAAGGCTCTGGAGCAAATTCTGCATAACACAGCAGTGCTGCCATTTTAGCAAATTCTGTGAGCTCCATATAAGCAGATTCAGACTCATCATCATCGGCAACATCAAATTCAACCATCGCGATCTCAGCTAAATCTTTGATCACTTCACGTACATCCGCTGAAGCATTATTTAACTTAGGCTGGACAATCGCTAACCCAGTAAGAAAACTTTGTACCCAAAGTGAAAGTGCTTCAACTCGGGTAGACACAGGCTCTTCTTCTTCAGGCTGCATAGGAGAAAAACCAAAATCAATATCTGAAATTCTGGCTAACGTATCTTGGTAGAGTTCATCAATAAGCTGCTGAAGTGATGGAGGTAAAGCCTGGCCGTCATTGATCAGCTCAAGTAAAGAGGTATTCCACTCTCTTTTTGACTCTTCGATGCCGCCACAAATGAGGCCCACAAGCGCACCGTGAACCTCAACAGGATGCTGAGCAATATCCGCCGCATTAAGCGCAGCCATTAAGTTATCTATACGTAAAGAAGGAGGGGTCGCCATAACAAGGTTCCAATGACACAAATTACTGAGGTCATGCTACCAGAAGTGACACGTTCGGCCAAGAAAACCCGACATCATCTGCATTAATAATTTCTATTTTAAATGCCAAGCTGCAAAAATAGTGACGTTAAGATATAAAAGGAAAAATTGAAGTTTAGGTGAATGAAATGATTAATATTTATACACTTTTATCTATCTAAACAACATTTAATCTAAAGTTGGGCATCTTACCCCTAACTCATGTTGCACTTTGCTGAGGAGACCTTTATAGTCCGGTCAAGAGTCAAATTTAAGGACCCATGCTTCATGAGTAGCCACGCTATTGAGATTAGCTTATTAGGCCGCACATATTCCATCGCTTGCCCTCAGGGACAAGAGAGCGCTTTGCAGCACGTAGCGCAAAAACTGGAGAAGCAGCTGACATCACTTAAATCTAGAACCAACAGTTTAAGTCGTGAAGAGATTGCCATTATGGCGGCCCTTAACATTGGCTATGAACTCTTAGAAGAACAACAAAAAAATCAAGATTATAATAAGCAAATGGATGAAAAAATTGGTTTGCTTCAATCAACATTAGAAAATGCCTTAGTTGAGCGTTCAATTAAAGCAGAGTAAACTTTACTGAGGCTAAGTCAATTTAGCTATGTGTAAACCTAATGTTGAAAAATTTAGCAATTAATTAGTTCGTAACGATAAGATAAAAGCTATAGTCAATGTAATAGCATAATCGATTACATCGAATTAAATGCCCCCGTTTTACTCTCTGGGCTACATGTGAGCCGGCAATGTCCCTGTGCCGATACTTACAAAACCAGGATGAATGTTTTATTGACATTGTGCAAGCTCGGCTCGTATCGAGAAGCCTTAGGAGATATTCATTTACCCGCCTTGAACCTACGGTTCAAGGGCTATGTCGGTAACGGTAGCCTGGAGAGTAATTTATATTAGCTTGGCCATGAAAGATGCATTTTAAATCCCCAAAAATGACGATTTAAAGGGCTCTTAATGAGTTAAATACTGGTGATGAGCCATAGATAATAAATGCAACTCAGTTGGCCTCAACTCCAGCTTTTCAATGCAAGACACCTTCCTTGTAGAATAACTCGGCCACTATTGTCAGCAATCAGCTCCATCCAAACTGCCCCTTGAATAAACTGCCACTGTGCCTTCGTTAGCAAAAACTGCTGGGTGTCTTTGGCTTTAACTTGCCCCATAGATATTTTTCGGTCTTGGTTATCACGGATCCATAAACTGGCAGTTTGATTTAATGGAGTCCAAGCTTGGGTGAGATGTAAGGTCATCATCCAAGGCGAATCCACCGCATCAGTCGCACGATGAACCGCAGCGGCTAAACTAGCACTCGAATCTGGAGCATTTAAAATCCCAACATAACTAATAGGCACATATTCAGAATGTGCATCACTGACACTCTTTACCAGTCCCCCCATGACCAGTAAGAGAGAGCAAGCAAGCACCGCTGAACTTGCCCTCCAATAATTAATTTTTTGCCACCAACGAACAGTTTGCCAACCTAATTTAACTTGGATCTGACGCCAAATATCAGCCTTAGGACTCGTCTGCACTGAATGAGTATTTAGCGCCTGAAACTGTGTTTCAACCCTAAGCAGTTGAACCTCCAACTCTGGAATTTGTTGCAATAACATCGCCATCCGCTGACGTGCTCGATAACTCATCGAACCGCTAACATAGCTATAAATGAGCAATTTTTGCAATGCAGGTTGATGATATCTTAATGGGACACGCATTGTTGCATAAACTCCATTCCACGTCTTAACCAAGACTTAATCGTCCCTAAGGGATGCCCTAAAATCCCAACCAACTCTCGCTGCTCGTAGCCATAACAGTAACTCAGTATTAGCGCTTGGCGTTGATCAATTTGTAATTGAGACAGGCAAAAATCCACTTTACCTCGAGTACGACTACTGGAGGTAAACTCTTTAGCTTCCTCTATCTCAAGTTCTCTTTCAAGATCTGTAATGTCTTGAGTACGACGTAAAGATAAACGACGTAAACAGTCCAGTGCTAGATGCCGAGCTATAGCATAACACCATGTATAAGCACCACTTTTATTTACATCATACCGAGCAGCTTGATTCCAGATCCGAACAAAGGTCTCTTGAAGAAGATCTTCTGCCAACTGATAATCATGCATTAACTGCATCAATACCGGAAAAATACGGGGTGAAAGGCTAAGATATAAACGCTGAAATGCCTCTCTATCCCCCATTGCCGTCCGTGCTAATAAGATCTCATCTGTCTCACTCAATAACATGACTCTCTAAACTCTGTATGAGTAGCAAATACCAATGAGATCGTTATTATTTTGACCTCACACATTAACTCTCAATAAATCTTCCGTAGAAGGTGATTGGAATTTGCTGATTAATCGAAGCTAAACCCATCACTTCAATTAATTTTTCAACGCCTTCATTTAAGCCCAATTGCTTCACATCAAGTAAAATAGGTGAAATACTCGCGACATGAATTGAACCATCGAGGTCTTTAACTAATTGTAAGTCCGCCGCTAAAGGAAGCGACTTACCGTGTGTTTTTAATATCAAACTTTGCTTAATTCGTAAAGGTTTACCGACGGTTAAATCACTAAAGTTAGCTTTATCTATTTTGGCGGAAATCTCTGCATTTTGATATTTAGCCACCTCAAAAACCCAATCACGCAAACGCTGATCACGAATTGAAACTTGGGTATCTACACTGCCAAGATTAACAGTTAAGTGTAACTCTCCTTCATCTGACACCTTACCAGATAACGTATGAAAGCTCGATGTTTCGGTCACGCTTTGCTTATTCGTAAACACTTTGGTAGATAAAAATTTCAGCTCTGCCGACGACGGTGCTAATGACCATTGAGCCGACGCATTCATGGAGGTGAGTGAGGCAATAGATAGGATCATTGCTGCTAAATTGGTTTTCATAAATATCTCTTTTAATTAATAACGACTACTTATACGTATGAAAGTTCTCAGTGGATGCAAGTATTTGAACATAATGTTATCACTGACTGCTACGCTAGCAAAACAAAAAGCTCACTACGACTTATCCTATGCCATCGATAGTGGTAAGCTATTTATATCGCTTAACATTAAATGTGGTCGCTTTGAATCAACATTCAATCAATAAAAATTCACTCAACCGATTAAAGTCTTCTCTACAAGGATTAAACCGGCATGAGATACGATCAAAGATACGCGCCACTAGACGTGCAATTCCTGCTGCAGAACAAGACGACTTAGGTCAACAAGCTTGCACGCTTATGCTTGCCCAACTTGAATCTCTCACCATTAAGCATATCGCCCTTTATCTTACCAATGATGGCGAACTCGACACTCAACCGTTAATCAAAGCGCTGTGGCAACGTAACATTAACGTGTATCTACCAAGGTTGCATCCATTTAGCAAAGGCAATTTACTTTTTCTTGCCTATACATCCAATACTCAAATACAACGTAATAAGCTCGGAATTGATGAGCCATTACTGGATATTCGTCACATTATTTGTGCTGAACACTTGGATGTGATTGTCACGCCTTTAGTCGCATTTGACACTGATGGTAATCGCATGGGGATGGGCGGAGGTTATTATGATAGAACGCTTGCCCATTACAAAGATACTCGCTCACCGCTGCCAATTGGTTATGCTCACGACTGCCAGCAAGTCAATCGCTTACCATCTGAGCATTGGGATATTCCATTGCCTATCATTATTACCCCGACAAAAAGATGG
Source organism: Shewanella sp. VB17 (assembly GCF_013248905.1). NCBI lineage: Bacteria > Pseudomonadati > Pseudomonadota > Gammaproteobacteria > Alteromonadales > Shewanellaceae > Shewanella > Shewanella sp. VB17. The sequence continues at coordinate 1,927,351 of NZ_JABRVS010000001.1, read as the reverse complement.
CAGTTTGACCATTTGGGCTAACCTAGATTTAAGGTGTAATATCTTGTGCTATGCCATAATTTTTTAGAATTTTTTCCAAACTCCCATCTTGCTTCATGCTTTCAAGCCCTAAGTTGAATTCTTTTGTTAAATTTTTATAATCAGGGAGTTTCTTAGAGGCACCGAAATGAAACTCCTCAACACTCAATGGCTCACCAATCTCCTCGAAGGCATCAGCATACTCATCTGGACCAGTACGAATAAGATATTGTGCCAGATCTCTGCCTATCAATACTAAATCAATGCGTTTAAAAAATAATTTTTTCATATTAATCGTATCTGAACTGGATTCTTCGGTCACCAATTTGGCTTGGGTAAACACAGGTGGATTTGCATACCCTCTACCGATTCCAATCCGTAAGCCTTGCAGATCAGATAATTTCTCATAACTTATATCACTGTTTTTTCGTTTATAAAAAACAATATTGAGTGGCACTATAGGCTGTGAGTATTCAGCCCACTCTTCTCGCTCTTTTCGGTACCAAAGCCCCACAATCCCATCAGCTTTACCTGTTTTAACCAACAAAGTAGCCCGAGTAAAAGGGTAAAATTTATGTGAAACATGATAACCACGTCGTAGAAAAGCTTGAGCAACGATATAGGCTACTGCACCATTTTGGCTATAACTATCACTGTAAAAAGGAGGGTAGTTGGTCGAAACAATATTTAAAGTTCGCTTATCATCCTCTGCAAATACGCCAAAAGAAAAGCACACTAATATCAAAAAAAAGGGATACCTTAACCACTTCAAAATGCCCGTTATGGCATCGAAAATTATCATTGATTTTACTACCGAGACGATTGCTCGCATACTTGTTCATTGCCTTCCAAAGTCATTCTATTAAATTAAAAGTTGAACTCACTTAGTCTTCTAATGGGTTTAGCCAATTAAGCACTAAGAAATGACGCACCCACAATAAATTAAAATCAAAGGGATAACTCAGCTACCACCACTCAACATCATGACTCAAAAAAATCATTATCCTACACAAAAAAATCAATCGTTAACATATATCATGATCTTTTAAACCAAAAAATCAAGTATTTTCAATAATGATTTGCGTATAATGGTCATTAGCTTCAATGACTCAATAGTCGACTACATTGCCTAAGGATAATAATGAAATTACCACTTATTGTACTCACTCTACTGACTATCAGCATGTCAGCATGCTCAGATCAAAAACTGAATGTTACTGAAAAAAATGAGAAGCAACATATTGAAAATAAAGTTAATGTCTCCATAGGTGATAACAGCCAAAATGCATTAGATTGGGCTGGGCACTACTCAGGAGTGATTCCGTGTGCCAGTTGTGAGGGGATTAGCACAGTGCTCATTCTTTCTGCTGATAACACTTATAAACTAGACACACAGTACTTAGGGAAAAGCGATAACATTTTTACTGAGACGGGTAGAGTACAATGGCACAAAGATGGAGGAAGAATCACCCTTGTTACACTAGATAAAGATGAACCTGGTAACCAATATCTGGTCGGTGAAAATCAACTATTTATGTTAGACAGGCAAGGTAAGAAAATCAATGGAAACCTTGCACAGCACTATCGTTTAATCAAGGAGCAGTAACGACCTAGACCTGCCAGTCAATAGGATCGCTCCCCATAGACGTTAGTAAAGAATTTGTTTTCGAAAAATGCTGGCAACCAAAAAAACCTCGATAAGCCGATAATGGTGAAGGGTGCGGTCCAGATAAAATATGATGTTGTTTACACTTAATAAGTTTACCCTTTTTAATTGCATGAGCTCCCCATAGAATAAAGATAATCGGTTTTTTTTGTTCATTTAACCGCTCCATAACATGATCGGTGAACATCTCCCAACCAGCTTTAGCATGCGAATGTGCCTTGCCCTGTTCAACCGTTAATACAGTATTAAGCATTAACACTCCTTGCTTGGCCCATGTTGAGAGGTTGCCGTGACTTGGCATCAAAAACTCTGGAATATCGGTAACCAGTTCTTTATAGATATTAGCCAATGAAGGAGGTATGTTAATCCCCTTTGTCACCGAAAAACAGAGTCCATGCGCCTGCTCTGCCCCATGATAAGGATCTTGTCCAATGATCACCACTCTCACTTTATCTAATGGCGTCAAATTAAACGCATTGAACACCTCAGATTCCGGCGGGAATATAGCCTTGCCACTTTGTCGTTCATTCGTCACAAAACTTTGTAACTTTCGAAAGTAGCTTTGCTCAGTCTCTGCATGAATAAAACCGTCCCAGCGTATGTATTCCGTCATATTTTCCTCATAATACTGCTCAGTGCTTACATTTTTCTATCAAAAAATAGAAAGTTACCTATGAATAACTCAATTTAAACCGTAACGAATACTCTTATCGCCAACAGGATCAATACCACACCAGACAATTTATCTATCAATGCTGCTTTTGCTCTTAATTTAGGCAATACCAAAGGGTGCGACAACATCAAGGCAATGAGGGTGTACCAAAGTCCATCAACTATCAGCGGTGTGAGCACGATTAATGACTGCCCCACTAAGGTCTCTGCAACCATCACAAACTGACTAAACAAGGCGAGAAAAAAGAGCATTATTTTAGGGTTAAAGAGTGATATGGCAATACCATCACGGGCTGCAACTAAGCCACTGGTCACCTCACCAGCCGTAAGTTTTTCGGACATCCCTCCCTTAGAACGAAGCGCCTGAACCCCCATCCAAGCAAGATAAAGCGCCCCCGTTATTGCAATACCATCAAATACTATTGGTGCTTTTTTTAGGACCACCGCTAGACCTAAAAGTGTCACTAAGGCATAAAAACCAATACCGATGGAATGAGCCCAAGCACAGATAATCCCTTTATCACGCCCACCAGCTAAGGTATGCCTAACAACCATAGCTAAACTTGGACCCGGTGACATCGCGCCTAAACAGCAAATAGCCAGTAATCCAAACCAAGTAGTCACACTCATAGTAAAACCCTTACAGGTATAAATAGGCAGGCGTTAACGCTACCTTATTAACTGGCACTTTATTCATCTTGGATGGTAAAAGCTAGTGATACCTTTTGCAAGCAAGTGTTGTGATAAAGCGGAGCTAATATCAATTCACCAACAGAAACACCACCAACTGTGTTTCTACCAGAAAACCAACCCATCCTTAATGCAGTCAGTGAAGGCATATATGGCTTTGACTTTAATGGTCATGCCGTCTTTATTAATCCAGCCGCTGAGAAAATAACAAGGTGGAAAGCGAAGGAGTTGTTGGGGACCGATGCCTTTCTAGCAGAAAATGAATATGGGGTTATCTATTGACTCCATATTTTAGTAAAAAATAAGATCCTAAGTCTTAATCTAAACAGGGGATTTTTTCCAACAAATAAACAACAACATTTTTAGTCATGATCTATTTTACGTTTTATGTTGACCTAAGCCTATTTTTAACTCTAATCTAAACGCACGTTTGATTTCTATAAAAAACAAAAAACATCAAACAATGGACAGTCAATATATTGAACAAGGGCATTAAGCATGACATACGAATCAGATCAGCAACTTGACCTCTCCCAATACAGCTCACTTATCATGCTAATTGAACAAGCCTGTAAGCAATACGCGAATAAATCAGCCTACACTTGCCTTGGCCACCACACATCATTTAAAGAGATTGAACGTGACTCACGTTATTTTGCCACCTATCTACAGAGCATCGACAATCTAAAACCCGGCGATCGTATTGCCATACAATTGCCTAATATCACTCAATTTGTTATCGCAGCCTACGGGGCAATACGCGCAGGGATGGTGTTAGTCAACACCAATCCGCTCTACACTGAACGTGAGCTTATTCATCAATTTAACGATTCAGGTGCAAAAGTCTTAGTGGTGCTTGCCGATCGACTGCCAACACTGACCAAGGTGATCGCAGATACGCATATAGAAACCGTGATCTCAACCCATGTGTTAGACCTTGTCACCCCAAACATTCTAGAGCAACCAAAAGTGTCGTTCATGACACACACTTTTTGTCATGTTCTCAGCCAAGGTGCAGCACGCGAATACCACCCCATAATAGGCCAACTTGAGCAGCTTGCCGCCTTACAATACACAGGTGGAACAACAGGTCTATCCAAAGGTGCAATGCTTAGCCATGGGAATCTTATTGCCAATGCCATGCAGATTAAAGCTAGGCTAGGTGACAAGCTTCTTAAAAGTGAAGAAGTCTTCGTTGCTCCCCTCCCCATCTATCATATTTACGCCTTTATGGTGAATCTTGTACTCTACTTCGAGCAAGGATCTTGCTCTGTACTCATTCCTAACCCCAGAGACACCTCTGCACTGATCCAAGCGATGTCTGCCCAAAAATTTACTGGGTTTGCTGGGCTAAATACATTGTTTGTCGGTCTATGCCATCAAGTTGAATTCCAAGCATTAGATTTTTCTTATTTAAAAGTGACGCTATCTGGCGGCACTGCACTCACTCATGCGGCGGCAAATGTGTGGCAGCAAACCACAGGCTGTACCATATCTGAAGGGTATGGCTTATCAGAAACCTCCCCTGTTGTCTCACTAAACTCACCAGGACAAGAACAGATAGGCACTATAGGTAAACCACTGATAGGCACTGAGATAAAGATAATCGATGCAAATGACAAAGAAGTTCCGCTAGGTGATTCAGGAGAACTGTCAGTACGCGGCCCTCAAGTGATGCAAGGCTACTGGAATAACCCTGAGGCAACAGGAAAGGTCATGACCCAAGATGGTTTCTTTAAAACCGGCGATATCGCTGTTGCCACCAAGGACGGGTTTCATAAAATAGTCGATCGTATCAAGGACATGATTATCGTTTCAGGGTTTAACGTCTACCCCAACGAAATAGAAGATGTACTTTCTAACCATCATGCAATATTAGAGTGTGCTGTTATTGGTCTGCAAGATGAACGCACTGGGGAAAAAGTCAAAGTGGTTGTCGTACTCAATGATCCAAAAAGTGATCATGACGCCCTCAGGGTTGAAATTGAGGCTTACTGCCGACAGCAGCTGACTTCTTATAAAGTACCGCGTGTTATCGAGTTTGTTGATGCCTTGCCGAAATCAACGGTTGGAAAAATTCTACGACGAGAACTAAGAGACGCTACACCATAAAATAGTGAAATTATTCGACCTAAGTCTCACATGATAAGTTGTAAATGGGCAAATTTCCGATACAAGTCACTCGACAACATTAACTCTTGATGATGACCACTGGCCACAACTTGCCCCTTATCGAGAACCAAAATACGATCGGCATTCAGTACGGTAGCCAGACGATGAGCAATAATCAAGGTTGTTTTGCCCTCCATCAGTCTATCCAGAGCCTGCTTGACCTCTCGTTCACTGATGGCATCCAATGCGCTGGTGGCTTCATCAAGCAAGAGTATCGGTCTATCTGCTAGTATGGCTCTGGCAATAGCAATTCGCTGTTTTTGACCACCGGATAATCTCACGCCTCGCTCACCTAAATAGGTGTTATAACCGTCAGTAAAAGCACTGATGAACCCATGAGCCTTAGCTGCCTTACAGGCTATAATCACTTCCTCTTCACTGGCATCTAATCTACCATAGCGGACATTCTCCAACACACTCATGGCAAAAATGACCGATTCTTGCGGTACCAAAGCATATTGCCGGCGTAAGTTTTGAGGATTTAACTGAGCTATATCAATCCCATCTAACTCTATCACTCCACTTTTTAAGGTATAAAAACGCAGTAGAAGTTCAAAAATAGTACTCTTGCCAGCTCCACTTTCACCGACTAAAGCCACCCGCTCACCCGCTTGAATATCCGCGGTGATCCCTCGTATGACCTCTTGGGTAAGATCGTCCTTACCCCCTTCGTTCTTGGTATTTTGATAAGCAAATCGCACATTTTTCAGTGCTAACTGCCCCCTTACGTTAGTAGGAAGCTTTGCGGGAGCTGCAACAGTAGGGATATCAACAGGCGTATCAACAAGTTCAATTAACCTCTCAGTGGCACCTGCCGCACGTTGGATCTCACCAATCACTTCACTAATCGTCGCCACCGATCCCGCCACCATCACGGCATAAAACATAAAAGCGGATAACTCTCCACTGGTTATCGTCCCAGCAATCACATCTCGCGCTCCTACCCATGTGACTAATGTAATAGCTAAAATACTGAGAAACATCACTGTCGCAATTAACGTAGAGCGGTATGTTATTCGCCCTTTAGCAGCGTCCATAACGGCTTCGACACGGTGATTAAACAAGATTCTGTCACGCGCTTCATGTGTGTAAGCTTGCACTGTATGTATTTCATGCAAACTTTCATCGACGTACGCGCCTAAGTCACCCATTCGATCTTGACTCTGGCGAGACAGATCACGCACTTTACGACCAAAAAACAAAATAGGCCCCAGCACCAAGGGCACTGCCAGTAAGACAAATCCTGTCATTTTTAAGCTCGTCACCGCCATCATGACAATACCGCCAACCACTGTCACACTCGAACGCAGTGCCATGGACAAACTTGAACCCACAACAGATTGCAATAAAGTCGAATCGGCTGTAAAACGAGATATCACTTCACCTGTGCGTAATTTTGCATAAAAGCCTGGTGAAAGTGTTAACAAATGATCATAAACTTTTAAGCGTATATCAGCACTGACTCGCTCTCCAAGCCAAGTCATTAAGTAAAAACGACAAAAAATAGCTGAACTGCTGATAGCGGTGATCGCTATCATTAGAAAAATGATTTCAGTTAGTCTGTTACCATTACCCTGTAAAAAACCTTCATCCACCATCAAACGCACTCCTTGACCTAAAGAAAGCCAAGCAAGTGAGCCGATAAATAAAAAAATAATCGCCGCGATAACACGTGCTTTATAAGGCCGAAGAAAGCCGCCAATCCAAGGTAACACAGCACGTTGACCTAAGGTTGAGCCAATAGGCTTAGCCACATCGGACTGTGCCGTCACAGCAATAGTGCATGAAGGAGTATCTTTGTTCAAACTCATCACCTTATACCATTAACCAAACGTACAATGGCGCTAGAATAACAAAACCCACGAAAATGCGTGGGTTTTGTTTGTATCAAACCATCATAAGGTCGTATTATCTCATTCTAAGCTGGCACGGCGTTACTCTGGGCAGTTAACTCGACTTTAGGTGGTACGCCTTTGTGGCCATCACGTTTCCAATCCACATCAAGCAATTCAGATCCGCTCAAGCTAAATGCTTGTCCAAATCCCTTAACATACAATCCTTTTTTGGGATTGAGTTTAAATAAATTAAAATCTGTTAATTGAGACAAATTATCTATCATTTCACCAAACCGTGTCGACAGTGCTGCTACCCCTTTAGTAAAGGCTTCGCTGTCTCTTTCGACTAATTCAGCCACCGCATCAAACGTTAATCGTTTACGCGCAAAAATGGTTTTGGCTTCGGTTTCATCTTCAAGTAACATCACTGAAACTAACGATGATTCCATCAAATTGGTGCCATGACGAGCTAATTGGCTCACCAAAATATAGAAACCATCATCAGCCAATGCAAAGGGAGCATAACTGGCATTAGGCACACCGGCCTTATCTTGTGTTGCAAGTTGCAAGGTTGAGCGCTCAGCTTTAAAACTCTCTATTTCTGATAATAATTTTTCACTTAACCGTTGGTTTTTATCCTGATTGGCTGGCGTATTTTCTGGTTTTCCATTCTCAACATTTTGATTTGACATTGCTTGCTCTCTTATTTTTAAATCCCTTTAAGCTGCAAGGGTCCGTTCTTTTAATGCATTAAAATGCGCTACTTGCTCAGGTATCAGCACACGTTGACTGTCGCGGCCCAAATATACCTTAAAAATGATTTCACCTTTGCTGCCGAAGAAATTGATTGAATGACTCTCTTTGCCTCGAAATGGGCGACTGATTAACGCTATCGCACTTAAACTGTCAAGATTAAGATGCCCATGTAACCCTTCCCCTTCGGTAATAAGATTGTAATATCCGTAAGCATATTTACCTTGAGGGAATGAGCCTTTGAATTCAAAGATACTGCCAGAAACAGCAATAATAGTGGTTACATTTCCCCAATCGGGCAAACTCGACAATAATGCATCTTTATCGGATAATGGCAATTGACTCATCTGCTCAGGTGGCAACGCCAATACCACCGACCATTCAGACACACCCAGTTCTACTGCGGCTTGACTTGGCATCGAATTAGGGTTGTTATCTAAATATTGACGTATCACTTCATGACTCGGTTGCATGGATCCACTCCTAATGCCTTAAACGAACATCGCTAAGCAAGGCATATGCCTTACTCAGCGAACAATAAATTAACACTCATTAATATAATAAATGAGTTAACAGTTCATAAAATTAAAAACGATAACGTGCAGATAATTTCATGTTTAACCCTTGTTCATAAAGAGTTTGCCACGCCTGACGATACTCAACATCACCGATATTTTCAACGGCAAAATCAACACGTAATCCCGCTAATGACCCCATAGCAGGCTCCCATGCGGCATAAACATCCCATAAAGTATAAGAGTCGTAATCCTCATTAATATCACTGATCGACAAATCATCTTGTTGCGCCACATGGGTCACCCGTGTGCCGAACTTAATGTCCCCTTCCATGATCCCTTGTGAGAGATCTAACGCCAGCTTATTTGCAGGAATATCTCTTAAATATTCGTTAGTGTTCTTCTTTTTACCTTCTGTTTGACCATAATTCAGGCTCAAACGTGTCTGCTGAAAACGGTAACGAGTACTGAACTCAAACCCGGTAAGACGCGCTTCATCGACATTATTCCAAGAGGTTGTTTGCTCCAAACCAGGAATACCCATAAGAGGATTAGATACTGATTGTTCGATAAAATCGTCAACATCATTTCTAAACACGTTCAGCGTGATAGCCAATTCATCGTCACCGGCAAGTTCAGTGAAACGCAGATCGGCTTTTAGCTCTTTGTTCTTCGCCTGCTCAGCCTTTAAATCTGGGTTGATTTCAAACGTGTTGAATAAACCATTGGGTAATCCTTGAAATCTTGGACTAGGCGGAACAGGAGGAATATAGTAATGAGTTCCGGTCGAATACATCTCCTCTACTGTCGGTGCCCTAAAGGCCTCATCATAACGGGCACTGAGTGTAAGCCACGAATTGGTCTCCCACACTAAGCCCAAAGACGGTGATAAAGCACTGTCATCTGAAGAGGTCGACAGGTTAATACTTTCATTTTTAAAATTGTCATACCTTAATGCAGGCTCTACGTATACCGACTCAGTGATCCCCACTTTTACCTTAGCAAATGCGCCCCATACTGTGGTTTTACCATCAATATCATCAGGTCTCTGCCCAGGTGTTCCTGAATCATCACGCACTGTCTTGATGGTGTCTTGATAGCCATCAACACCATAAGTCAATGTCGTGTCACCAAAGATAGAATTGTTGTTAATACTAAAGCCTAACGTTTCATATTCAGTACTATCAAGTTGATTTTCCTTCACTCTGTTTTCATCATAATCGGTACTGTTCCAGTAAAGGGTACTGTTAAGATCCAAATAAGGGTTAGTACTAGGATTGAAGCTGTGGGCTAAGGTCAGGTTAGTGTCCTTGGTCTTACGCTGGATCAAAGTGACTCCTCGATCACCCACTTCTTTAGATGGATTACTCGGTACCAGCTCATCAGTATCAGAGAAACGTGCCGAAAATTGCAGACGTTGATCATCACTTGGCTCCCAACCCAGTTTCATCAAGCCGCTGCTTTTTTGTGAAGCACTATTTTCAAGGGTTTTATCGTTACCTATTTTGACATTGTTGCTGTCACTGTAACTGCCGTTAATTAGCCAATCAAACTTATCCGCAATGCCATAAATAGCGCCACTGGTTTTGACGTTATCATTATTGGTTTCAAAACCTTGCTTAAGATAGCCACCCAATGACTCTCCCTCATCAAGCATGTCTTGCGCCGACTTAGTGTTTTGTGCCACTACGCCACCAATCGCGCCACTGCCCCATAAGCTACTTGCTGGGCCGCGAACCACCTCTACCGAATTTAATAGCTCTGGATCAAGAAAATAACTGCCCCTATGCCCTGAACTAGTATTTTGTCTTGCACCGTCTATCGTCTGCAATACTCGAGAACTGTTTAAACCTCGGATCTCAACCCCTTGCGAAGAAGCGCGGGGACCATTGCCCACATTCACATTGGCTTCATTTCTCAATATTTCAGCCACAGAACTCGACTGAGCTGACTGCAACTCCTCTTCACTTACCACTGCAACACTGCGGCTGGTATCAGATACTTTCTCATTTATCCGAGTCGCCGTTACCAGCACCTCATCAAATTCAGTGACTACATTATTTGGCTGGGCGTAAGCTGTTGAGCTAAAAGCCATGGCTAGCGCAACCACTACAGGCTTTTTCGTCATGTTCATCATCCTTAAGTACTCGTTTTAATTGCTGTTTAGAAGCTCTATTTGGCTAAACTTTACCTGAGACGAAACAATATATCAAATGAAAATCATTATCGTTTGATATATCGTTTCGATTCGTATATCTTAAATAAGTGACAACACAATTGGCTTGCTTAGCTCTGTAGTAAATTTGAGAAATTAACCCAAGATGACACCTAGACGATACTTTACGTTTGCTTGTTTTACCGCCCTGATCCAAGGGGGAGTCATTGCATCTCAAGATAAATCATCTGACGCCCCACAACCTGCCGGCACTGTTATCGGAACAGCTCAAAGTATGAATATCACCATAGGGACTCATGCGACTCAAAAAATCACCGCGAGCCCAGCTAACAAAGAACAGGCGACAAACAAGCAGCTGGCTTCACCCAAAAAGCCTGAGCATAAACCAACACACCCCGTCAAATCCAACGCCTTGGTTAAGCATACATCTGAAGTACTTAAATCAAAAAATAACCTTAATGCTTTAACTCAAGCTAAACCTCAACAGCAAAAAGTCACAATAACTGAAAATATTCAGGTGTCCAAAAAGAGAGTTGATGATCAACTTTCTGTAAAAAAAACCATCAATGAGCCTAAAGCAAAACCGCTAGATATGAAGGCCAAACAAAAATTAGATATTGACTCGAACCGTCAATTTGACAGTCAAGGAAGCAAAGGAACCCAAGCATTAGCACAAACGAGCATTGCACTCAATCAGCCAACATTTTCAGCCCCCCCCTCTCAACCCAACTACCCTAAGTTAGCCAGAAAACGAGGATTAGAAGGAACGGCAACGATTGAAGTCATGTTTAATCAGATTGGTGAGCAATTATCGTTAACCTTAATTAATAGCTCTGGCTTTACCCTGCTCGATAAAGCAGCCTTAAATGCCGTCAAAAAATGGCAGTTTTCGGCCCCATCCCCCCCAAAATCCTATGCCTATACCGTGAGAGTTCCTGTTAGATTTGCACTTAATTAACAGGCGTATGCATGAATATATCTAGCAATACCATCAAGGAAGTATTATGTCTCACTCGCTATACCATACATTAAACGAACAGTTAGGCTATCTCACCTGGCCACTCTTTATTTGTGCCTTTATCGCCTTAATGATCATACTGGAGCGGTTAACATTAATTTTGTTTGAGCTCCCTAAACGAGACCCTTGGTTAACCCAATTAAAACAAAATGCAACCACTGCCACTCCTGAGCAATGTAAAATACTGTTAACTCAGCTAAGTACAGGTAACAGCATGTTAGCTAAAGGCAGCTTCCTCTTGCTCACCCACAGAGATCAACATCGCCAGATGCGCGAAGAAATCATTAATCTTTGGCTAATAAAACAACAAGGGAAATTACAATCCGGACTGAAAGTATTGCAAGTGATCGGCATTATCACCCCCTTACTCGGGCTATTAGGCACCGTTTTGGGACTCATTGAAATGTTTAATCAACTCGGGTTGTCTCAAGCTCCCGTGACGCCATCTCAACTTGCATCAGGCCTAGGCCTCGCCATGAATACTACAGCAGCAGGCTTAATCATTGCCGTACCAGCCATCACCCTAGCTCACCTATTTGGTTTATGGGCAAACCAACGCTGCAACAAAATATCACATTCATTAAACTTATTAAATTTATGGTTAGAAGGCTTCGAAGAGGCCATGACCATAGGTCAAGATCCTGTGGCTCATCGACACATTCTTTCTGTCAATCATAATGACGCCATAAAGCCTGAAGGACAAATGCCATGATTGGCATCAATGACAAAGAGACAAGCCCTATTTTAGGGCTGGATCTCACCCCGCTTATTGATATTATTTTTATCGTGCTAGTATTTTTACTGCTCACTGCCAACACTCAGCTACTTAGCTTACCTGTTGATGTGCCTACCGAGGCCACGGCGGAACTTACCCCTATCAATCAAGTTGAAAACATCACCATTAACTTGCTTTTTTCTCAGCCACACTGGGCACTAGATGGCGTACCCTTTAATGATTTCTCCGACTTTGAGACCGCATTTATCAAACTGCACAACGCTCGAACTGAAGCGAAAATCATTATTGCTGCCGATAAATCTGCTCCAGTACAACCATTGATGACATTACTGTCACTATTACAAAGACAGCAAATCACTAACACGCAAATATTGATGGAACATTAATTCACAATGTCTGCCATCAGTACTTTTACCCCTTTGGAGAACCCCATGTTTACACATAAGAAACGCTCTTTTCAGTCCATTATCCCTCCGAGTATTTTAGCAAGTTCATTGCTTTGGGCAGGGCTATCTGCCAGTGTGTCGGCCCAAAAACCAGAGCAAGAAATCAATAGAGTTGTCAGTGCTGGTGCTGGTATGACAGAACTGGTGTTAGCACTCGATGCAGGCGATGAATTAGTCGCGGTTGACTCCACCAGTTTACTCCCCAAAGAACTTGGTACCATCAAAAAACTTGGCTACCACAGAATGCTATCGGCTGAGGGTATTTTAGCTCTGCAGCCTGACTTAGTCCTAGGCACTGATGCCATGGGACCTGAATCGACTTTAGCGGTACTAAAAGGGGCTAATGTTAAAGTCGTTACCCTGACTGGTGCAACAACAACAGAACAACTGCTGAACAATATTGATGCATTAGGCAAACTATTAAACAGACAAGAGCAAGCTAAAACCTTAGCCGTAAGTGTAAGCCAATCTTTTGATTCTATTAAAGTAAAAAAAGAAAAAGTCATTAAGTCTGGCAAGCTTCCTGCCATTTTATTTATGTTGCTACAAGACAATAGACCCGCTCGTGTTGGTGGACAAGGCACCGCGGCTGATATCATCATTGAATTAGCTGGAGGGAAAAACATCGCCGATTTCTCTGGGTACAAAAGCCTGTCTCAAGAAGGCATTTTATCGCTTCAGCCCGATCTTATCTTGATCTCCAGTCGTTCTGAAAATTCACAAATTAATGACATTGATAAGGTACTTAAACTGATGCCTTTACTCAAACACACCCCTGCAGGTGAGCATAACATGATTCAAACATTAACCGCTCAAGCCCTGCTTGGTGGCCTTGGACTGAGTTCAATTGATGCTGCTGATCAACTCGCCACGGATCTTATTGAAATACAAAAATACTATTAGCCTGTACGCTCATAAACTAAAGAGAAAAGATGAACCTTATGGAAAATCAGCGCTGGATCTGGCCGAGTATGTTGAGCTTACTCGTGATCACATGCCTGCTCTCTATTGTCACAGGCCCATTGCAGATCACGCCTTTTACCAGCTTTAGCGCTGTGCTTAACTGGGCTACACATATCAATGTGGTATCGGTTGCACCGCATGAGCAGTTAGTGATCAATAATGTGCGTCTGCCAAGGACGATGTTAGCCATGGCTGTCGGGGCTATTTTAGCTCAATGCGGCGCAGTCATGCAGGGGCTATTTCGTAATCCATTAGCTGATCCAGGTATTATAGGTGTCTCATCTGGCGCTGCACTTGGGGCTGCGATATGTATCGTTTTCTTTCCCGATAAAGGTCAATATCTTGTGGCTTTTGGCGCCTTCCTCGCAGGGCTTATTACCACCTTAATGGTTTATCGTCTCGCCAACAGCCATTCGGGCACCTCTGTCATACTGCTGCTGTTGTCGGGAGTTGCCATCGCAGCCTTAGCCAATGCGGGGATAGGACTGCTAACCTATTTGGCGGATGATATCGCACTTAGGGATCTTACGCTTTGGCAAATGGGCTCCATTGCCGGCGCACAATGGCAATATGTCATCTTAAGCTTGTTGGCTCTAATACTGCTTAGTTGGCAGTTCTCTCGTTCGGCTAAAGCGTTAAATGCACTATTGTTAGGTGAAGCTGAGGCTCGACACTTAGGCATAGAGGTCGATAAACTCAAATTTAAGCTTATTTTATTATGCGCTATTGGCATTGGGATCTCGGTTGCCGCAACCGGTATTATCGGCTTCATCGGCTTGGTCATCCCGCATTTAGTCCGTATGCTTATCGGCCCTAATCACACCCGCTTGCTTCCCATTAGTGCCGCACTTGGTGCTGTCACTTTGGCATTAGCTGATGTCGGTGCTCGCTCGTTGCTGGCGCCATCAGAACTTCCTGTGGGCATTATGACAGCGATCCTTGGTGCACCTTTCTTTATTTTTTTGCTTTTAAAGCAAAAAAATAAACTAATTTAAGAGCCTAGATACCATGATAAATGTCAAGCATGTTTCAGTCCGGATCAATCATAAACCCGTACTAACCAATATTAATTTACACATAAAATCTGGCAAGGTTACCGCCTTGCTTGGCCCTAACGGTGCAGGGAAGTCCACCCTACTGAAGAGTTTATGCCAAGATAACAAACTCGATAGCGGTGAAATAATCTTAGCTAATCGCCCAATTCAAGAATGGGATAGATTAACCTTGGCTAAAAACTTGGCAGTATTACCACAACATGCCAGCCTCACTTTTCCTTTTGAAGTTCACCAAGTGGTCGCTATGGGGCTCTATCCACTCACCTTAAACAGCCAGCAGGGCATGGCAATTGTTGATCAACAACTCGATAAATTATCCCTAACCTCACTAAAATACAGGCGCTATCCTACGCTCTCTGGAGGAGAGAAGCAGCGAGTTCAACTGGCAAGAGTGCTCACTCAGCTCCAACAAGCAAGTCAACCACCCATTCTACTGTTAGATGAACCCACATCAGCCTTAGATTTAGCTCAGCAGCACAGAGTACTGTCTTTAGCCAGAAGCTTGGCCCATGAGCAACATTATGCAGTGGTGGTGGTCCTACATGATCTCAATCAAGCCTCACGTTATGCCGATACACTAGTGATACTAGAACACGGCCAAATTGTCGATGAAGGCCCTGCAAATACTACTTTGACAGCAGAAACAGTCAAGCGTGTTTGGCAATATGAGCCACTTGTCGTCAATGCGCCGGGCAGTCAAATTCCTTTATTATTTTGATCTTAATGAGTCCAGCTAAATAAACTCAAATAGATTAATTTAAAAATAATCTCAAAGCATTAAGTTGAGGTCACTTGGGTATCAATGGAGCCTCTCTCATCTTGCACTTTAGGAAAAAGTGTCGGTTATCCTTTGTTGAATAAACTCCTATCGTAATCATGAACAATTTTCGATATAGTCTGCTCATCACAGTTAAAAAAAATGAATAATGACTAAAGTAACTTCAAATGAAACACAAAATGACGCAATGAAAATGGCTAAGTCCACCCAAAAGCCTGGGCAGACAAAAGAACAAACAAAGTTAATTGCACTGGGGATTGAAAAAGGGATCAGCGAATATAAAAAACAACACAAGAGCAAAGCTCGTGACAGGGATAGAGCACGAAAACAGGTCATTAAAGCCAAGGCTCGAGCAAATTCAGATCACATTGACACTGAACAGCTCATTGAAACAAACCCAAAAGCTCATTACCTACCATGGGGCCTATTAGTATTAAGCTGGATTGGATTTATCAATGTTTATTTTTTTCAATAAAGACAAATATAACCATAAAAAGATGATGGCTCAATTCCACCTTAAAGACACTTGTTATTGGGCACCAGCATAGCTTGTGACGCTTTTTTTAATTTGTTCCAATCATCAATCTCAATAGCAATACCATTCACCCATGACGCTTCTTGATACCGTTTCAATTTCTCAGATGAAAGATGTTGTTGGTGGGCACTAACACAAGGTAACTCGAATGCACGATCACTAAGCTCTATGGTGAGTTTTCGTTCAGTATTCATGGTTAATTCTCTATCATGACGGATATAAATCTCAGGCAGATCATTACCAGAATTAAGCAGGTACATAATTTCAGTCGACTCAGCAGCATAATACCAACATGCTTTGATTGAAATCCCCTGTCTTGACAATTTACACAGCTCACCAAATGCTAACCAACGATTGAAACAATTAGCGATATTCAGTATGACATAATGATTATCAATCAGTTTTTCTAAAATATAGCCAAGTACTGTCGGTAAGTGGCATAAAATGCTTTCATTATTAAAGTCGATAGTCATTGTTGAAGATGATTCACATCTAATAGAGCAGGATTGATTATTAGAAGGATTGAGATAACTCAATGCCTTAATAAAATGCTTAATTCCTTGTAAACCTACCATTTCAAGATCTGTAACCATGTTAGCAATCAAATCAGCTTCGCCGTAAGGTAACCTCAATCCTTCAAACGCTTTACCACTAACAGCCACCAACTCATTATGAGATACCACTATCATGTGTTCTGCTCCGACGTATTTACTGCCGAGGTCACTATTGCTGGTAATACTGGAAATAACCATTCATGTGGGTGAATTTCATGCATTAATGGAGCACCTTGAAACAAAATAACCCTAACCCAACGATCAGATCTGGGATCAAATTTAGTTGCACCAAATATGGATAATTTACAACGTAATAAATTCATTGGTAATGCTTGTTTAGCTAAAACATTCATCTGAATATCTCCCATATCGCAATGACCTAGCGCCCACACTCTCCTCGCAATACTGGCATACTGAGGGGAAACTAATAAAAATTCAGCTAACGTTTTTTTGTCGGGTTCAACAATAAGAGCCTGATAAAAATAATTAACTTGCCTAGCAATATCAAGTAACAACTCTTTGTCATCACCAGGTTCAATTCCCCTAACTCCTAGACGAGGCTCTTCTTTGTCTTCTGATCGATACCAAAACCAATATTTGTTTTCTTGTTGATAGAAATTAATGTCAATTGCCCACTCATAACGGGACTTAAGCACCTTAAGCATATGATAAATATCTGTACCTCTGGGGATCAACAAGGTTTCATCAGCATTCATCGATTGCTCAAACGGATCAACCGTTTCTGGATAACATTCGATTAAACAAGCTAAAAATATTTCTTGAGCTTCAAAATTAAACCTTTGATTATATTCAATCTGCTGTTGCCACTTAACGCGGTTGTTTTTTATATCCCTCATAGACTTGATAATTTCTGATACATCAAGCACGGCCTGATAATTACGTGCCTGTTGGTCACCATCAATAGTCAGCACTTGTTGCAGGTGTATCCGCGCTCGCTGAAGTAAATTAAACACCGAACTTATATCAGTTTGCACTGCTTTTTTTTGGCTAATTAATCCGATCGCTTGTTCACGTTGAGACATCCATTGATCGACTATTCTAGGATGATTAATTAAGTAAGGAGCCATACCTAGCCCAGTGGCATTACCCACACCAAGATAACGTTGTAAACCGATATCCAATTGAACCGCTTGCTCACCACCTTGCTGCTTAGCTAAATCATTAACCCAATCAAGACTAAACTGCCTTAACATGTACACAGCGCACATTTGCGCACTAAAAGATAAATTAAAATCAGGATTATTTTTCAATATTTCAAAATCCGCAATACCAAATTTACCATTACCGTAGACTGCAGTGGTTCTTAAAATATAACCAACTTGTGCAATCATGACCGTATCTGGCTGCTCTCCGATGGATAATGCTCTGACTAAATGATCAAATACACGCACACTTTTGTTTGCACGAGCAAGAACGAGTACTTGAGTTGAATGTCGCCCCGCCTCTTGTAATGGCACATTGTTTTGCAAATGTCCCAGCTGTTCTTTATCTATTTTTCCTGTAACTAAAGCAAAGGTAATATCCCATTTTTGCGCAACAACTCGGTCAATACGATCTTCATCGTCGATATCATTGGAAAATATCACTAAATGATAATCTTGATTTGGGGTTATCAAGCGGTATATCGCCATGCCAAAGCCTAAAGAATTTATCTCCCAATGCGCCATATTAATTTGCCACTCATTATGATACATACGCCTTATTAAGCTCCTTACAAAACTAAGGCGAGTTTGATGCATAGCCCCTAGTCGATCTGGATCCATCACGATATTTGGATTTCTCATTACAATTTCAGCCTGATGATCGCTTGATCCCGTCATATTGAACATCATTCCTATTCCCTTTATACCTAAGTGATTTCAAGATACGCAATGCATCATCTGTTAAATCAACACGATGTGCTTAACAATATCGTGTAATTTATATACTTTGAGCTTTTGCCATCTTCATCGCAGCTTGTGGCGCATTCCATAAAGAGGGTAATAAGATCAATGACACAGGAACTGCTGTTATCACAATGAATGATTGCAGTGCTGTCACCCCTCCAGCCCCTAATGAGATCAATAGGATGGCCGTACTTCCCATCATTATTCCCCAAAAAACTCTAATCTTCACATTAGGTTCAGCCTCACCACTGACCACAACACTAATAGTGTAAGTCATTGAATCACCTGTTGTAATAATAAAAATGGTAGTTAAAACCAAAAATAAAATGGACACAAATGTAGGAAAAGGCAATTGATTAGTTATCGCTAACAAGGTTCCCGGTAAATTAAATCCTTCGAACGCTTTGCTGATTGAACCAGGCTCTGCTATTTCAAATGCAAGCCCTGAGCCTCCAATCAAAGTGAACCAAAAACAGGTTACCAAGGGTGCGATGATACAGAGAAAGAAAACCATCCTTCTTATCGTGTAGCCTCTAGAGATCTTAGCAAGGAAGATAGCCATCATGGGCCCATAACCCAAAAACCATCCCCAAAAAAACACAGTCCACGAACTTAACCAAACTTCATCACCTCGGTATGTTGCCATAGGTATAAAGTGGCCAATCATGGAAGTTATCCCTTGAAGATAACCATTGACAATAAAGTCAGTCGGGCCAAATATTAAAATATAAATGCACAGACCTACCGCTAAAATAATATTATATCGGCTGAGAATTTGAATTCCTCGATTAACACCACTGATGGCTGACATCGTATATATAACAACCGCCAACATGACAATTATCAATTGTGTAATAAAGCCATCAGCAATACCAAAGAGTGAATTTAATGCAAAACTAAGCTGTAATCCAAGAAAACCTATCGGACCTATAGTCCCTGCTGCAACAGCAATGATACAACAGGCATCAATCAAAGCCCCTGTAATGCCTGTTAACGCACGTTGACCTAAAATAGGATAGAGTAATGTCCGTGGCTGCAGCGGCAACCCTTTATCATAATGTAGATGCATCAATACGATTGATGTTAAACTCCCTAAAATAGCCCAAGCTAAAAAACCCCAATGCATAAAAGATTGTGATAATGCATTAAATGCACTTTGTAATACATTTTCTTGAATACCATAAAGTGGTGGAGGATAAATAAAGTGAGCAATCGGTTCTGCAGCAGCCCAAAAAACACCCCCTCCTGCAAGTAAGGTACATAAAATAATCGCCATCCATTTAAAGCCACCTATTTCAGGTTTATCTAGCCCCCCTAAACGAACACGACCCGTTTTAGCGCAAGCTAAGCTAATAGCAATAAAGAATGTCATTAGCATTAATATTTGCCAAAAGAATCCAAAATAATTGACTGAAAAAATAAAACCAGAATTCACTATATTTGACAATAATTGGTTGTCAAATAACGCTAAGATAATAAATAAACCAATAAAACCACTACTCATCCATAAAGTAGGATTATCTCCTCCTAATTTATTTATTAAAGACTCTGATCCCCCCATCATTATTGGACTCTTTTTTATATTAGACATTGAGTATCTCCAAGCATTAAATTGCTTTTTATACCTACCAATTCCGTTATATTAATTAGAAGTATTGATAACAACATGCTCTTAAATAATAGTGACATCACCACTTTGATTGACTATTTAAATTAAGTTCTAAAAAATCAAACCAATTACCACCAATAATTTGGGCTGTTTCTTGGTGTGTAAACCCATGTTCAAGCAAGCCTTGGTAGATATTCTTCATGCCATCGGTACCATCAAACCAAGACAAGGCTGCTGGCCAACCCGGAGCAGCAGCAGAGCCTTCACCATAATCCATCGCCTTCGACCAATGACCATTACGCATCCATTGCAATACTGATTGTGGCTGGTTTAAACATAGATCACTGCCGATTGCCAAATGATTTACCCCTATTAAATCTGCCGTTTTAGTCACCATTTGGCAAAAATCATTTAATTGACATTGGCTCCCATACGGTAAGTGGAAAGGATATAAGCTAAATCCCAGTAACCCACCCGACTCGCTAAGCGCTTTTAACACATCATTAGATTTATTTCTTAATGCATTATGAGCAAAAGTGGGGTTGGCGTGACTAATACAAATCGGCCGTGTTGAAAGTTCAATTGTTTCTAACGTTGAACGCTCCGCACTATGAGACATATCGATTATCATACCGACTCGATTCATTTCTCTAATAACCTGCTTACCAAAGCGAGTCACCCCAGAATCAACCTCCTCATAACAACCACTGGCCAGTAAACTTTGGTTATTATAAGTAAGCTGCATGATGAGTAAGCCTTGCTTGCGCATCACTTCGACTAAATCAATGTCATTATCGATGGGTGAACAATTTTGAGCACCAAATAAGATCCCAACCCGACCAGACGCTTTAGCCCGTTCGATATCTTTCACTTCAAAAACAGGCATGATGACATCATTATTTTGTTCGAATAATCGATTCCATTGCCCAAATAGACTCAGAGTCTGACGCGCATCTTCGTGGTAAACTAATGTCACATGAACAGCCGTGATACCGCTTTTTTGCAATGTAATAAAGTAATCTCGAGTCCAATGACAATACTGCAACCCATCAATAACGATTTGATTTTGGTACATATATCACCCCTTAATAAGGACGTTGATAGGCTGTTTTTACTATGGTATAAAACTCTTTGGCGTACTGCCCTTGTTCTCTAGGACCAAAACTTGACTCTTTACGACCACCAAAGGGAACATGATAATCCGTGCCCGCTGTTGGCAAATTCACCATGACGCAACCTGTTTGCGCTTGTTGCTTGAACATAGCGCTTTGGCGTAAACTTTGAGTGATAATTCCACTGGTTAAACCAAAGCGCGTATCGTTGACGGTCACAATCGCTTCCTCTAAATCCTTCACCTTGATAATACTCGCCATAGGCGCAAATACTTCTTCTTGATTAATCAGCCAATCGTTTTGTGTGCCGAGTAATAAGGTGGGTGACATATAGTAACCGTCATGCTCAAGGGTTAATCTCTCACCACCAAAACCAACCGTTGCCCCCCCTAATTTGGCTTTATTCAACCAATCAAAATTGGCATCAAGTTGAGCCTTATCAACAACAGGCCCCATGAAAACACCTTCACAGAGAGCATGGCCAACTCGTAGACTTGCCATACGTTTAATTAAGGCATCAACGTAAGCATCATGGATGCTGTCAAACACAATAAGTCTCGAAGAGGCTGTACATTTTTGCCCTGTACCAGAAAAAGATCCCATAATCGTCGCTTCAACAGCAATATCAATATCTGCATCATCGGCAATCACCAGTGCATTTTTACTGCCCATCTCAAGTTGACAACGGACAAAATTAGCAGCAGTGGCTTTGGCTACGCACCTGCCTGTATCGACCGATCCTGTAAAGCTGACGGCATCAATTTCAGATGAGTGAATCAATGTATTGCCAACTTCAGCACCACTGCCTAATACCAAGTTAAAGGTACCTGCAGGTAACCCTTGTCTGTGGATGATTTCTGTCAATGCTACCGCACTAGCAGGCGTTAAACTTGCAGGTTTCCAGATAACACTGTTGCCAAAAGCTAACGCAGGAGCTATCTTCCAAGCGGCTGTAGCGGTAGGGAAATTCCATGGAGAGATGACAGCAACAACACCAACCGCTTCACGTGTTACCTCAACAGAAACACCTGGACGAACAGATTGTGCGATATCCCCAATTTGCCTTAGTACTTCAGCAGCAAAATATTGAAAAAATTGCCCTGCTCGATAAATCTCACCTCTTCCTTCAGCAAAAGGTTTACCCTCTTCGCAAGAGAGCAACTTACCCAGTTCGTCGCAGCGAGCAATCAGCTCATCGCCTATCCCCTGTAATACCTTTTTTTTGTGCTCTAATGGCGTGCTTTCCCATTTAGGTTGAGCACATTTAGCAGCTTCAATGGCATCTATAACCTGTTGTTTACTGGCTTGTGAAAACTCACCTAAGTTGTCTGTTATATCGGAAGGATTTATATTGGTTTTGGTATTTTGTCCTGTATACCATTCTCCATTAATATAAAGTGATTTTTCTACTAAAATAGTCATCTTAATTCCATTACTCCATTAAATTCTATCGGTTATTTATCAACAGCTGCATAAACAACTATTTCAACTAACATTTCTTCTCTAGCAAGCCCTGCTACAACCATCACAGCTCTATTAGGATATGGTGAAGTAAAATATTGATTATATATCTGATTAAATTCGGCCAAATAACAACGGTCAGTGACATAAATAATAACTTGCAATACAGCATCTGAATTAACACCTGCTGCATTTAAGGTGTGAACCAAATTATCCATCGTCTGCTTGGCTTGTGCCTTAATGCCTCCCTCCACTACATCACCCGATAACGAAATAGGAATTTGGGCTGTATATAAAATGCCATTATTGATAATAGCCCACTCGAGTGCTGACTCAGATTCATAGAGGTCTGTGATTACTGGGTTTCTCTTTAAACTCGCTGACATTTTTAAAATACCTATACATGTTATTACGTAATTATTAAATTATGCGCGAGAAAACACCATCAATCTAACGCTTTATTTTTTAATGTTGATAAGTATTATTTATCACTCTTTTTATGCTTTAATAAAATACTAATGTAAATAAAAATAAATAGGTCGTTATGGATATCAAATTACAACAGTTAACATATTTTTCTCTGGTCGCTGAAAAAGGCGGTTTTCGAGCTGCATCTGAAACAGCAAATCGCTCCCAAGCTGCATTATCTACCTCAGTTAAAGAATTAGAAAAAACCTTAGGGCAAGTGTTATTTGATACAAGCCATAAAGCAAAATTAACCCCCTACGGTGAGGTGTGTTTACCTATGATTAATCAATTCTTAGCTTTATATCAATCATTGAATAAAGATCTAAAAAAAGCAGCAAAAGGACAGCTAGGTCGATTAAAGATCGCCTCAGTACCTTCTGTTGCAACAAAACTACTGCCAAAAGTATTAGCTGTTTTTTGCCATCACCACCCAGAAGTTCAGGTATCATTAATCGATGATAATGCTCTGGGAATTGAAAAAAGATTACTCGCAGGGGACGTTGATTTAGCATTAGGTAATTGCCTACATACACAAGACCATAAAATTGAATTTTCATACCTTTTTACCGATCCTATTGGTCTTGTTTGCCAAAAAAATCATTTACTGGCCACACATAAAAAAGCACTCGATTGGCACGATATTTTCCCGTTTTCTTTCATCAAAAATGGAACCTGTAGGCTACTGGCGAACACGCCGGCAGCAGCCCTAGCTGAGCAAGCAAAATATGATGTTGAAAATATAACATCACTATTTTCTATGCTCGAATTGGGTCTTGGCGTAACAACATTACCTAAATTAGCCTTCCCATTAGACAATAAAAACTTAGTTTGGATACCATTAAAGAAACCTTTCATTGAACGAGAAATTGGAATTTTTCGTTCAATAGAGCGGCATTTATCACCACAAGCTGACGCATTTTTACGGCTTTGCCAAACTCAATTTGAAACTTGTAATACGCAGCTGTGATTTCTCTAGAGATGAACACTATCTTGATGATTCTCACAAGCATTTGATTTATAATAAATAAGACTTTAAAGTAGCATTTATCCAGTGATAAATGTCATGACATTAACAAGCAATAACATGTTGGATAAACGAAACTCAATATAGCAAAGCATTATCTGGCCCTGTATTATACTCGACAGAATTTTTTGACGAAGATAAAAACATGCTCAAGAACAGCAAACCAGTCACCGAGTCCCTGTTAAAACAGGCTCATCATAATATGCCTATGGGCGTGGCTGATAATTACCGTTACTGGGGAGAAGAGAATACGGTATTTGTAAAAAGCAGCCAAGGATGCACCATTACCGATGCTGACGATCAAGAATTTATCGACTTCAGACTGGCTTACGGCCCGATCATATTAGGGTATCGTGATAGTAGAGTAGATAAAGAAGTCGTAACAGTCATTACCGAACGAGGCACCATTTCAGGATTTTCAACCGATCTTGACTCACAAGTCGTTGAACTCATAAAACAAATGTGCCCCAACATTGAAAAAATGCGCTTTGCGAACTCAGGCACAGAGGCTGTTATTGGTGCTGTACGTACAGCACGAGGTTTTACCGGACGCAATAAAATTGTTGTGGTTGAAGGTGGTTTCCATGGTTTATACGATGAAATGATGTGGAAATCAGATGTTGATAATTGGGATACTGACACTGAAATAGCCCCTAAAATAACCGCTTTTGGTGGCGGAATTCCTCCAGCAACTCGTGAACACCTAGAAACAGTTCCACTCAATGACTTCACTGCCATTGATGAAGTCTTTGCTCGTGTCGGCGATGATATCGCAGCGATAGTTATCGAACCTATTTTAGGTAACTGCGGCAGTATTGCATCTTCACAAGAATACATGCAGAAATTACGTGATATCTGTGATGCTAACGGAACCTTATTAATTATGGATGAAGTAAAAACAGGTTTTCGAGTCGCTAAAGGAGGCGCGCAGGAACTCTATGGTATCTATGCTGACTTAACGACATATGCCAAAGCAATGGGTAATGGTTATCCGGTAGCAGCCTTTGGGGGGCGTGCTGATGTAATGGACGTAATAGGTTTCGGCAACAATGGAGTCACCCATGGCGGCACTTATACTGCCAATATGATTGCCTTAAGTGCCGCTAAAGCAACATTGACCATTTTGAATGAAACCGACGCCTATGACACCATTAATAAAGTCGGTGCCGATATTCAGCATCTATTGTCACGTGTATTTACTAAACACGGTATCGAACATCAATTCGCTGGACCGGACGCCATGTTTGGCATTCATTTTGGTCATCAAATACCAAATAACTACCGTGATTGGAAAAAAACTGATAGCGACTTATATACCCAGTTTGCCCATAACTTAATTGAGAGCGGGATAATGCTCGAGCCTGATTCTCGCGAACCTTGGTTTATCTGTGAATCCCATCAGCACATCGATCTCATTCAACTCGAAAACATTGCAGATGCAGCCATGAAAAAGGCTATCGCTGAACGAAAATAAAACACAAAAGTCAACGGTGCCATACCAAGTAAAATCCCCCTGGTACTGGTACCGTTACTTTATTCATCAATCAATATTGAGAATTGATTAAAAATAACTCTGAGATAATATGATTAAACACTAATGTAAAACGTCAAACTCATCAATTATTTTTTGATAGCTGCCATCTTGTTTCATTTTCGTCAATATTTTATCGAAATTATCTCTAATGTCGATTAATTCACGTTTTTTAGAAAATGCAATATAGGCTGGGGTTGATTGAACAGAAGGTGATAGTTCTTTAATTTTTTTGCAACGTTTAATTGAATGTGTTTTAAGGCCTTTTAGTAAACTTTCTCTATAAGCAACCACATGTCTTTCACCAATAACGATGTCTAGCTCCCCTGTACACAATTCCAATAGTAAGCGCTCAAGCTCTACATATAATGATAAGTTAGAAATTACCTTATCAGTTACAGCCCCATCAAACTCAGATCCATAACTATAATCTTGTCTAGCACCAAAGTGATATTGACTTAATTGAGCCAAATCACCATCGAAGCGGATCTTTGAATCTTCGACAACAAAGAAGCTAACCACTTCATTCATCAATGATACATGACTAAAATCAAGGTAAGTCTGTCTTTCTGCATTTTTAAAAATTTCAATGACACCATCAGCTTTACCTTCTCTAAGGAGCTTAAGGCCTCTGGACCAAGGTACAATCCTTAATTCTATTTGCTGCTCCATACGTTTAAAAACAGCTTCAACAACGTTGATGACTTTGCCATCCATAGTATTGGTATCGGTATTGGTAAACATAAAGGGGGGGTATTCAACGACCATAATGTCGAGCACATGAGCCGCCCACAGATTAGAAGGTAAGTACAACGACATAAGTATGACAACATTGATCATTTTTTTCATAATGACTCATTAATTTACATTTAGTGGCTTTTATATTCAATTCTTATCATAAAAAGTGTAGCCGACTCTCAATGTAGTACAAGTCCTATTCATGCTGGATCAATCATATATCCGACACTTCTCGACACGCTGAATTCTGCGTCTTAAGGTTACTTAGGGATAGGGATAGTCATACTTCATTTTCCCCCTAACACTTAGTGAGTTTTCCCCCATATATCAATAATTTCTTGATAGCTGCCGTCTTGTTTCATTTTCATTAATATTGCATCAAATTTATCTCTAATATCTGTTAACTCACGCTTTTTAGAAAATGCTATATAGCCTGGAGTGAGTTGAACTGGGGGAGATAGTTCTTTAATTTTTTTACACCGTGTAACTGAATTCTTTTTAACAGATTTGACCAAATGCTCTCTGTAAGCAAGCACATTAGATTCGCCAATGGCGATATCTAGCTCCCCCGTACACAGTTCTAATACTAAGCGTTCATGCTCTACGTATAATGATATATTAGAAATAACGTTGTCAGTAACAGCTTGATCGAATATTGTACCGTAACTAAAATCTTGCCTAGCCCCAAAGTGATACTTATTTAATTTAGCCAACTCACCCTCGAAATGAATATCTGAATCTTCGACGACAAAGAGACTCGTTACTTCATTCATTAATACCACATTGTTAAAATCAAGGTAAGTTTGCCTTTCTTCATTTTTAAAAATTTGAATGATACCATCAATTTTTCCTTCTCTAATTAATTTAAGCGATCTAGACCAAGGAACCACCCTTAAGCTTATCGACTGGTTCATATGCTTAAAAACTGCATTAACCACACGAATCGATATACCATCAATGGTACCAGTGTCCGGATCGGTAAATACATAGGGAGGATATTCATCTATGACTAAATCGAGTACGTTAGTCCCCCATACATTAAAGGGGGAATATAACGACATAAGCATAACAAGATAAATAATTTTTTTCATAATGACTCATTAGTTTACATCCAGTGGCTTACATTAAACCACTATGATAAAAGTGTAGTCGCCCTTCAATTCGGTACAAGTATAACTGATCATTCGCAACTAGTTACTTTCAATAATAACTCCAACATTAACCTCGCTCATTTAGACGCACTAGCTCTAATGTTATAGGTACTATGCCTAATGACTTTCCCTCCACGCATCGATAATTTTTTGGTAGCTGCCATCTTGTTTCATTTTCATTAATATGATATCAAACTTATCTCTAATATCAGTTAACTCGCGTTTTTTAGAAAACACGATATAGGCTGGAGTTGACTGAACAGGGGTTGATAATTCTTCAATTTTTTTACACCGCTTATTTGAATTTGTTTTAAGGCTTTTGAGTAGACTCACTCTATAAGCAACGACATTTTTTTCGCCCACTAATATATCAACTTCCCCTGTACACAGTTTCAATATTAAACGTTCATGCTCAACATCTAATGATATATGAGAAATAACTTTATCGGCAACAGCCTGATCAAACTCAGTGCCATAACTATAATCATGCCGAGCTCCAAAGTGATAATCACTTAGTTTGCTCAATTCACCATCGAAGTTTATTTCTGAGCCTTCGACAACGAAAAGGCTAACCACTTCATCAATCAGAACCACCTTACTGTAATCAAGGTAAGTTTCTCTTTCTTCATTTTTAAAGATTTCAATCAGCCCATCGACTTTTCCTTCCTTAAGCAGTTTAAGCGCTCTGGACCAAGGAAGCACTCGCAAGTTTATTGGTTGATTCATACGTTTAAAGGCAGCTTCAACAATTCGAATTGATATGCCATCAATGGTATTGTTAGTAGCAAATGTATAAGGAGGGTACTCATCTATCACTAAATCGAGTACATTATTCGCCCACACATTAAAGGGAAAATATAACGACATAAGTATAAAAATATTCATCATTTTTTTCATAATGACTCATTAGTTTACATCTAGTGGCTTACATTTAATGCTCATCATGAAATTATAGTCAACTCTCGCTACAGTACCAAGAAAAATCACAAATCACGAATCACGAATCACGAAATACTTTCGTTTATTGACCATATGGATACCAATAACTAGATACAAAAACCTACTACTGAACAGCTTTAGTTATGTCAGTCTTACACATCAAAAGTGATACGGCTTACAAATTCCAGTCAACCTAACATGTTACCGAGTCAAAGTTTAACCAAATAACATGTTAAAAAACATTTAAAAAACACAAAATCAACAAAACCATCACCTAAAAAAACACTTTAACACCATAAGATTAATTTGATTACAATCTGTTTTGTCACAGAGGTACTGAATAACGAGATAATTAAGGTTAACACTAAAGATTAATATTCGACATCCATCTAATTAATTAGGGGCATCTATATAAATAAAAATTGCTAGTATTTTATTTATTTTTATGACATATCTGCTTATAAAGCAGACATGACGATTAAAGATGATATAAATCATCATTACTCTATACAGACAATAAAAAATCGACAAATTCATGTTTATCGATTCTGCCTTATTAACCACTAAATTATAAAATCTAGCGTATTAAATATTGAAATTTTTGACTCTGATTGTGCGCAGCATCAAACCCATACAAGCATATCTTTAAAGGCGTCTCATCAATCGTTGTAGGAATTCTATTGTACTGCTTGTAATCTGCTGAATCACAACTAAGGCTTTCAGGAGAACCAGATGCTATCCAAAAATCCACATATTCAGGGACACTAAATAGTGGCTCAAATCCCCTTGGCGTTATATATAAATCAGGTTTAGTTAAAGGAGGCATATTATCAACGATAACTTGAACAACGCTAGGTGACATCGCATCATCAAATTCTGAAATAATACAAATCTGATGCACTCCTTCCACTGACGTTGGTATCATCATCTCACTAAAGTGTGCATCACTTGCTCCTAATGGCACACTATAACCATCAATATTTTGACAAGATTGAGAATTGTCAGATAGTAATATTTTTTTGTATCTAATATTACTTTCATTATTTTCAACATTAATATCCCAAAATGTATTATCAGAGTTTAACCCACTAAAAATATAAGGGTAATTTGCAATAGCCACATTGCTCGGTGGAGGAAGCGGACAGCCATCATTATCATCTAAAAATTGTCCATCGTCATCGAAACAGAGCGCTAGATTATGAAGCGGAACTAAATAATTTTTATTTTTTTTCACATGTGCACCTTTGGCATCATTGACACAGGGATTACCGCTATAACAAGTCTTTCCAACCGCTGTTGTCGTAGTGGTATTAATCATTCCAACGATGCGATTATTATCATCAAATGCTGGCGAGCCTGAACTACCAGCCGATATACCTTGGCAATCATTTTCAGCAAAACCATACCAATGCCAAACTCCTTCAACCACATCATAGCTTTTTTCTGACTGGCAAAAAGATAACTGCAGAGCATTAACATCTTGGGGAACTCCTGCAATAATAATTGGGGTGTCTACAGCTAATGCATCAGTGGAGATATAATATGGCGTTAAGCCTTTTTCTATTAGATCAGCAACAGTTTCATTGGCTGATACAACGGCAACATCGACCCCTTTCATCGTCGAGTAAACAACTTTATTCACAGCAATATCAATAACATTTTCAGATATAATTGTATCCTTAAAATAATTAAATTTAGCTGTAAAATTAACATTTTCATTTACAATAACATTATTGCCAGCTGCTGAATTAAATGCCTGCTGAACACAATGTCCATTTGTTATAAAACTCGCTTTAGCATTAAGGTTATGACTAAATTGAACAAATGATACCGTGCAAGTTAATGCTCCATTAAGTTTCCCAATTGAACTATAGAATTCATTCCCTCCACTTTCAGGAACTTCAGTACCACTATTATCAGCCCATCCAAATGAAATAGGAAGAAATAATACAGCCAACCAAATTTTTTTATTTTTCAATTTTACAACTCCAAATTTTTAATAAAACATAAGCAAGCATAAATTTACACTGAGCTAATATATTTAATTTTATTGAAAAAACCTAAAAGAAAAATGCATCAATTTGCAACAAACGTAACTTTTTTATGTTATATCCAGCAGTAAATGATGACGTTGAATAAGTGGCCAGCCATATTATAACTACTGAATAAAATATATTTTATAACTCCTCATGGTTAACATTACTTTTCACGCCTAATGAGTTTAGCAGTCTCAGGCACGGGTAATTCACCAAACCATAAAAAATAAAGACGTCTGAATTTCCCTGAACGTTTATACTCTGTCAAAGCATTATCCCACGTCTCAATGACACTCAATTGTGTCCCTTTTGAAAAAGCCAAATACAAACTAATTTCGGAAATAACTAAAACAGGTTTAATGGCATCAAGATTAGAGCCAATTTCATCAAGCAGGCTGTTCACCGCAATATCCGCCTGACACCAAAGCCTAATACGTCCTCTGAGCAATTGTTTTGCTGACTGAGTCGGAAAACTGGATATCAGTAATTGATCCAAACCTAACTCTTTTAACATACTAGCACCTATAGAGCCTCGATAAGCCCCAATGTGTCCAGCAGTTTTTAGTTGACTAACATCATTTAATTCAATGTTATCGTTTGCTTTAGCATAAAGTGAAATATTACTGGTTATAATAGGGCCCACAAAGTCGAATGATTTACGGCGAGCCTTATTGATAGAAGTGGCAAACAGCATCACATTGGGTGTCGAATTCGCAATAGACATAGCACGAGCCCAAGGTAAAACTTCAACCTTTTGTTCTGAACCTATAATTATCTGTAATTGGTTGACTAATTCAACTGCAAAACCGGTATTAACTCCATTTTTTTCATAAGAAACTGGAACCCATTGTTCAGTAAGTAAACGCAACTCAGACATCGGTGTCGCGCTAGCACGATGACAAAATAGACTCATTAGTAAAAAAATAAAAAATACCACAAGAGTGTGTACCATATCACCTCTTTTAGTTTAATTTTCAACCTAAGAAAATCATACTTACTATTGTAAGACACATTATCAACAACAGGTAGTCGTACTTAATTTAGTAAAATTTCACGAACAATGGCAGCGTAACACTGTCAATCGTAAATAAAGGTGGAAATTGGAGTCATCACCACTAAGACTATAAGCAGTTGAGGGGAAATGCACAGTAAGCCTTGCCTTCTTACTCGATAAAAAGCTAATTAAAGTTACGTAAAGCCTACTGCTAGGGCGGTAAGTTTTTAATATACTAAAATTTGTGCAATATGATCATAGAGGATGAGTATGAGATTTAATTTAAAAAATCGATACTGGCGTTTACTGCCCAGTATACAGCTTTTGTGGTTGGTTATTTTACAGCCACTTTCTGCATCGGCAATTGACTGGCCTCAAAATGTACAAACCGATAAAGGCACCTTAGTCGTCTATCAACCTCAACCAGAATCGCTTAATGGTAATGTGCTAAAAGGACGAGCGGCCATGTCTTTTGAACTCAAAGATCAAGCAGAGCCGGTCTTTGGTGCATTTTGGTTTAATGCCAAAATTGATAATAATGGTGATATTGCATTGGTACGCGATATTGTCGTTAACGAAGTGCGCTGGCCAAATTCAAGCACTGAAGATCAGCAAAACTTTACTGATACAGCCTCTAAAGCCCTAGCCTCTTCAAGCTTTGAGATCTCAATGGCCCGATTATCAACTAGCCTGGAGCTTGCTGAACAAGAAAAGCACAGTTTAGATAATTTAAACAATGATGCCCCTGAGATTATGTTTAGCACTCGATTAAGTGTGCTGCTTTCTTATGACGGCAAACCTCAATATAAAAAAATTGATAATAGTCCCTATGAACGCGTGCTTAATACTCCTTTTGCCATTGCCCGTGACACAAAATCGAAAAAGCTTTATCTAAGTAGTGGTCAATATTGGTATACCGCGACAGATCCCATGGGTCCTTGGATAGCCACCTTATTTCCACCAGCAGATTTAGTGGCCATGGTCGCCAGTGAAGATGACAATTTAGCTAAAAGCCTCACCAATGCACCCAATATCATCGCAGTGGATAAACCAGCAGAATTAATTGCCACCGATGGAGCGCCACAATGGCAAAGTTTAATCGACGGAAAACTACTTTATGTCAATAATACTGAAACTGCTTGGGTACGTGAAACCACATCAGGAGATATGTACTTATTACTGTCTGGACGTTGGTTTACATCTAAAAAACAAGCAGGTCCTTGGACGTTTGTCAGGGCCGATAAATTGCCTGCGAGTTTTAAAGACATTCCACCAGGATCTGACATTGGTGGCTTAAGGGTCTCTGTTGCGGGTACCGACGAAGCCAATCAAGCACTCATGGATGCACAGATCCCACAAACCACAGCAATTAAACGCAGTGAAGCAACACTGAATGTTGAATACGATGGCGAGCCAAAATTTAACGCTATCAACGGTACTCAAGTCTCCTATGCCGTTAATACTGCCGCACAAGTATTACTGATAAATGACGTTTATTATGCCGTTGATAATGGGGTGTGGTTCACAGCAAAGTCAGCTAAAGGTCCATGGATTGTTGCTGATAATATTCCCAATGAAGCCATCGCTAAAATTCCAGCCACTTCACCTGTCTATAATACCACTTACGTCCAAGTCTATGATTCAACACCCGATGTAGTTTATGTTGGCTACACTCCTGGTTATTTATGGTCTTATCCTTATTATGGCGTCCCTGTTTACGGTACTGGCTGGTATTATCCACCATATTGGGGTCATTATTATTATCCACGCCCACCCACTTGGGGACTGCATATTGGTTATAACCCTTGGACAGGCTGGAATGTGGGTGTAAGTTGGAGTAATGGATTCTATCGTGCGGGAGTCACGTGGCATGGAAGTTACGGCGGCTATGCTCGTCCCTGCTGTGGGGGCTATTATGGCGGCGGCCATCGCCGTCCAGTGGTGATCAATACTGGTAATATAAATATCGGCAACACTATCAATATTGGCAATCGAAACAATAGCTTTAATCATATTACAGCGAATAAATTGACGAAAAACAATCTCTACAATCGACCTGAAACCCGCTCTCGCATCGCCAACTCAGCCCAGCTAAATAAGGGGTTAACAAAGGCCAGCTATAACAAAGATCGTAGCAATAATATCTTTGCCGATAAACACGGCAACGTGGCACGAGACAATCAAGGTAAATGGCAATACTCTAACGAGGGTAAATGGAATACAAAGAACATTGCTGATAAAGCGACCTCAGCCTCAAGCGCAAAGATGCCTAAGTCTTCTATTTCGCAAGCAAAGACCCAGCAGCTTAATAATACGAACCGAGTATCGACGATGAAACACCAACAAACCAATAGGCAACGCGGTGGATTTGATCAACAAGGTTTAGACCGTGCTCGTAGTGCCCGACAAAATGGCATGACGCGTGAAAATCACTCAAGAGTACAGAAACGCTAGTGTAACGTCAAAAACAGTATTTGAGATAAAAACAGCCTGGACATGCAGGCTGGTTTTTTTATGATGTCGAAAATCTAGCTAGATTTTATGACAACATTATGTTTGTAGCCGTTAATATTTTTATTTTATAACACAACACAAATAAGACTACCAGATTTGATATAGCAATGGCATTGGCTTGGATTTTCGGCACAATACTGTCGATTCCCGTCATCAGCATTAACCGATGCAGCTAAACCAAAACCCATCCCCAATGCAGCCAAAGTCAGTATTAATTTATTTTTCATTTATCTGCCTTATATTTCAGTGAAAAAGAAACTTAATGACAGCAGCCCTACAGATGATAAAATGTTATCTAATTACATTTTAAGAACTGGATATCAGTCATGCGCGTTAGCAAGTACCTGCTTTCAACACAAAAAGAAAACCCTGCTGATGCAGAGATCATAAGTCATCAATTAATGTTACGTGCTGGTATGATCCGTCGTAGCGCTTCAGGCTTATACAGCTGGTTGCCGACGGGACTGCGTGTACTGCGAAAAATAGAAACCATTGTCCGTGAAGAGATGGATAAAGCAGGTTCTGTTGAAATTCTAATGCCAATGGTTCAACCTGCCGATCTTTGGAATGAAACAGGCCGCTTTGAAAAATTTGGCCCTGAATTACTTCGTTTTCAAGATCGTCATAATCGTGATTTCGTACTGGGCCCAACTCATGAAGAAGTGATCACTGATATCGTGCGTAAAGAGGTCAACTCCTACAAGCAATTACCATTAAATCTATACCAAATTCAGACTAAATTTCGGGATGAAGTTCGCCCACGTTTCGGTGTTATGCGCTCACGTGAATTCTTGATGAAAGATGCTTATTCTTTCCATCTGGATCAAGAAACCCTAGATGACACTTACCAAAATATGTTCCAAGCATACAGCAACATTTTAACGCGTCTTGGACTCGAGTTTCGCCCAGTCATGGCTGATTCAGGCTCTATCGGTGGCAGCACATCACACGAATTTCATGTACTGGCCAATAGCGGTGAGGACTTAATTGCTTATTCAACTGAGAGCGATTACGCTGCCAATATTGAAAAAGCTGACGCCCCCATGCCTTCAGAGACTCGGCAAGCTGCTACTCAAACCATGACGTTAGTTGACACTCCCAATGCTAAGACTATCGCTGAGCTAGTTGAACAACAGGGCATTGCTATTGAAAAAACAGTTAAAACACTGATTGTCAAAGGAGCGACTGAAGATGCACCTTTAGTGGCGCTGGTGATCCGTGGCGATCATAGCCTTAACCAAGTAAAAGCTGAAAAAGTTGTGGCTGTATTGTGCCCATTTGAACTGGCAGACGAAGCCGATATCCGTAAAGCCATTGGTGCAGGTCCTGGTTCTATCGGTCCTGTTGGGCTAAATATTCCGGTCTATATTGACCATGGTGTTAGCGTAATGAACGATTTTAGCGCGGGCGCAAACCAAGATGACAAACATTGGTTTGGCATCAACTGGGAACGAGACTTACCGCAAGCTGAAACCTTCGATTTACGTAACATCATTGAAGGTGAACCAAGCCCTTGCGGACAAGGTACTATTGCATTACTTCGCGGCATTGAAGTCGGCCATATTTTCCAACTGGGTACGCATTACTCAGAAGCCATGAACGCTCATGTACTAGACCAAAATGGTAAAGCTAAAACTTTATTAATGGGATGTTATGGCGTCGGTGTGAGCCGTATGGTTGCTGCAGCAATTGAGCAAAACCATGATGACAGAGGGATCATTTGGCCTGATGCCATTGCCCCTTTTCGAGTTGGCATATTACCAATGAACATGCATAAATCTCACCGCGTTCAAGATATGGCTGAAAAGCTCTATCAAGACTTAAACGATGCGGGTATCGAAGTATTATTTGATGACCGTAAAGAGCGCGCAGGTGTGATGTTTGCCGATATGGAACTGATAGGCCTACCTCACGTGGTGGTCATTGGTGATCGTAATATCGATAACGGCATGTTTGAGTACAAAAACCGTCGCACCGGTGAAAAGCAAGATATACCATTCGATGACATCATCGAATTTCTTAAAGCGGCAAAATAAAACGCTTATTTAGTTAATGCTGCACTGTAACGCGTGTTCTTTTGGAGAATGCGCGTTTTTTTATGATTATGAGTATAAATTTACAAATCTGCTTGATTTTCTTCTACATTAAGAGCTTTAATTGAATTAACACTACTGGGTACAACACGTTAATTATTGTTGACATAATTAAGGAGCACTTTTGCCAGACAAAACAGCCTTAGTTCTGGGTGGAGGTGGCGCACGAGCTGCCTATCAAATTGGCGTACTGAAAGCCATTGTTCAATTCTATCCTAGAAATCACGGTATACCTTTTAAGATTATCTGTGGGACTTCTGCTGGGGCAATAAATGGCACCTCGATTGCCACTCATGCCT
Source organism: Shewanella sp. VB17 (assembly GCF_013248905.1). Taxonomy (NCBI): domain Bacteria; kingdom Pseudomonadati; phylum Pseudomonadota; class Gammaproteobacteria; order Alteromonadales; family Shewanellaceae; genus Shewanella; species Shewanella sp. VB17. The sequence goes on along the minus strand of NZ_JABRVS010000001.1, from coordinate 1,890,893 downwards.
CTTGTTTTCATCTTGGTGTAAGAAAACTTGAATGGGTTTGGCGTAATTTTCGCACCGAAAAAATATACAGCTCATCCATCTCAGGTGTTTTAACCCACTTAGGTAAAATGCTACTCATGAGCATGCAAAATGATCAGAATAGTACTAATCCTGGAAGCCTATTTAATAATGAGCCATTACGAGGTCTACTCAACCAACTCATTAATTTTACCCGTATCGACAGAAATATTAGTAGTGGCTCACTTAACGCCTTAAGTATTGATACATCCTGTTACAACACAGCACGTTCAGTCACCTTTTTTCAAGGCAGTCATGATATTCCTCAATGGCACAGAGACAGACGAAGTGGTCAGCGAACTCAACTCAATACTGACCACCTATTGGCCAGCTCTGCCATTCCACTGGTTTTTCCCTCAATAAAACTTAACCAAGCTTATTATGGCGATGGATCAGTGCATCAACTTGCCCCCTTGAGCAGCCCTATTCATCTAGGGGCTAAGAAAATAATGGTCATTAATCTTGAAAGTCCTCATAAGCAGCTCCCTCAAGAATTAGAACATCACCCAAAGACAGCAACGATAACAGGGCATCTACTCGATACCATTTTTTCAGATACGCTTAATAGTGATTTAGAACGGCTGGAAAGAGTCAATCACACTCTAACCTTAATCCCTGAAGAAAACCGTAAAAAACTCTCATTAAACCCGATCCAAACTTTAGTGATAAAACCCAGTGAAGACTTAAGTCAGCTGGCATCTCGATACTATGACGAAATGCCTTTTGCGGTAAAATCGATGCTTAAGCCTATAGGGATAAATCAACAAACGGATTCGAGTATTGTCTCTTATCTACTTTTCGAACGAGCATATTGCAGCGCCTTAATCAATTTAGGCTATCAAGATGCCATGTGCCAAATAGATGAAATTAGAGACTTTTTTGAAATATAATAGATCTATATTGAAGATAACCAATATCGACACCAAAGTCTCTTCGCAATGAGTATTTCAGAGCTTACATAAAATTACTGACAAGTTCTTGATTAAGAGACTTAAACACTATTTTTTTCATTCTCTTGAGCAATATATCTGTCAACTAAACGTGCCAATATATCTAAGGGGACAGGGCCATTTTTTAGCATTACATCATGAAAGTCTTTTAAATTAAACTTATCACCTAAAGCTAAACGTGCTTTCGCGCGTAAAGATAAAATCTTCATCATACCTACCTTATAAGCAGTCGCTTGGCCTGGCATAACAATATAACGTTCGATTTCAGAAACAACATCGCTGTCAACCATTCCGGTGTTGCGCTTCATATAATCAATGGCTTGCTTACGTGTCCAACGCTTATCATGGATCCCGGTATCGACAACTAAGCGTACGCCTCTAAAAAGCTCCGCCTGCAATCTACCAATGTTATCAAAAGGATCTTTTTGAAACCCTAATTCCCAAGCAACACGCTCAGAATACAGTGCCCAGCCTTCGATATAGGCAGTAAATGGCGCCATCTTACGGATAAAAGGCATATTTTCTAATTCCATGGCAACTGCAATTTGAAAATGATGACCTGGAATCGCCTCGTGATAAGCCAAAGTACGCATGCCATATTTAGGTGTCGCTTTTATATCATAAAGATTGGCAAAAAAACGGCCTGGGCGACTGCCATCAATCGCAGGCTGCTGATAATAAGCACCAGGCGCTGTTTTTTCTTTAAACTCTGGAATACGCACCACTTCCATCGCCGCTTTAGGACGAATTCGAAAAGCATCGTCGAGACCAGCATTAATTTCATCAAGAATACTTTGGTAGTCGACTAAAATTTGAGCCCTGCCGGCATCACTGTCCTCGTAATAGAACCGAGGATCTGCTGCCATCGTTTCAATCGCAACCGAAAAACCGTCATTAATGTCAAATCCTTGGCTCTCTAAAATGGTCAGTATTTCAGCTTGAATACGATCCACCTCAGCTAAACCCATGTGGTGGATCTCATCAGCACTATAATCAGTAGTGGTGAAAAATTGCAGTAAAAGTTGATATGCTTTATCACCATTAGGAAGGTGCCATAATCCATCATCATTGCCTGCTTTATGAGCTAATGTAGAAAAGTAGTCGATAAACAAACCATAAGCAGGATAAACATATTGCTGAATATTCTGTTTTGCTAAGATTAAAATGTTAGCTTGGTCTTTAATTGGAATACCTTGAGCTTCTGCCAATTTAGTCTGTAAAGACGTATAAAGAATATTGTGTTCGATGGGAGTGTTGACAAAATCAGTCATTTCAGTAAATACACGTTCGATAACAAATCGAGGCGGGATAATTCCTTGTTGCTCTCTAATCTTCAAACCGAGTAGATTCTGTTCGAATTTAAGTCGCACCTTTTTAAGTCTGTCTAAGTAATTTTCTGCATCACCAAGGGTTTCAATTTTATGTTGTGACTCCATAAAACTTGGGTAACCGCTTTGAATACCAAACGACTGATTAACCGGATAATTATGATAACGATATGCTTTGGCTTTAGCGGAAAAGTCGAGTAGATATAGGGCGATATCTTTTGAAAGCTGCTGGTCTTCATCTAAATTAACGTCTTCATAGGTCAACAACGTTTTATGCATGGCATCGAGCTGTGCAAAAAATTCGTCAAGTTTCTCAGGCCTATCATCATCAAGTTCAGCGTTATGACTTTTAATGCCCACAGACTCAAGAAAACCTAACGAAGTTAACGTTTCGGGACTGTCAAAAGCGAGCTGAATAACACTTCGTTCTAAAAAGGCCCGAAAGAAAAAAGGTTTTTCGGCAATCCATTCATGCGTAAAAAGTGCACTACCAGAAACCAAAGTAATGAATAAAAACACCCCTATATATGTTAATACTTTTTTAAACATGACAACCCTTTCTACAACCTTTTGTTGCAACTAGGCTACCATCATATCTAACTTGTTAACAGGGTGATACTCTCAGTTTCTTCAATAACAATTTGAGGCAAAACACTACCTTGCTTAGCCTTGCAATAAAAAGTGCTCAGCCTTTTCTATTCGCCTAGGCTTACCTAATAAAATCAATGTATCCCCACACCGTATTTTCCAATTTAATTCAGGACTTTCTACCTCAGCACCACTGCGCCTGATCGCCCTAAGTTCAACCCTAAGTACGTCCCATGGAATGTCGGCCAAAGTTAGCCCTACGGCATGGGCATCTTTAGGTAAAGCAACAGCATGTAAATGCTCTAAGGTAACGTCTGTTTCAACGCCTGAGAAAAAACCATGAAGGTATTTGTAATGATTACGACGCTCAAATTCTAATCGCTTTAAAATCCGAGTCAAAGGGACCCCACACTGATACAACACCTGCGAGACCAACATTAAACTCCCCTCCAAGCTCTCAGGGATAACTTGACTCGCACCTGCGGCTTCAAGCTCAGCGAGATGACTATCATCTCGTGTACGGACTAAAATTTTTGCATCGGGTGAAAGGTAACGGCACAGAGGCAATACTTCTTCAAGGATACGGCTATCACTGAACGTGATCACTATCAGTTTAGCTTCTTTTATTTTCGCCTCTTTTAATATACTCCGTTTACAGACATCACCAAAATAGACTGGCTCTCCGGCTTTTCTTGCCTCTGACACACGAGTAGGATCTAAATCTAATACTAAAAATGGCACCGCTTCGGTTTTCATAAATCGGGCTATCGTTTGCCCGACACGGCCATAGCCTAATATCAATACCAGATCTTTTTCATGATCTTCATCGTGCTCAATACTAGGCACAATCAATGGCGTTTCAATCTCTTTGGGCCTCACTCCTTGCATCATTCGAGCAATATCGACACTGTGACGTACCAGCCAAGGAGCAATGGCCATAGACAAAACGGCAACCATGACCAACTTGGTACTTAAAACCGTATCCAACAGCTGTGAATTAACTGCTAACGCTAAGACCACAAAACTGAACTCACCCACCTGAGCCAAAATTAAGCCTGTTGAAATAGATGTACTGAATGATTCTCGTGCACACCTTAGAACGACAAATATCACTAAAGCTTTACCTAAAATGACAGTAAACAACAATAGTAAAATTTCTCCCCAAAATTCAAGTACCAAAGAGAAATCCAACAACATACCTATTGAGATGAAAAAGAGCCCCATCAATAGATCCCTAAAGGGGCGAATATCGGCTTCAAGCTGACGTTTGTACTGACTTTCACCTAAGAGCATACCAGCCATAAAGGCCCCTAATGCCATTGATAATCCCAACCAATGCGTCAGAGCACCAGTTAACAGAGCAACCACTAAAGTCGAAAGCATAAAGAGTTCATTGGAACGAGAACGCGCCACCTCATCAAACATTCTTGGTAATCCCCACTTACCAAATGCCATCAAAGCGGCGAAAAGTAGCCCACCTTCCAACATAGCAGAAGTCACACTCGTAAAAGAGAGCATCTCTTCCCCTGATGCCATTAAAGGCAAAAGGATGAGTAACGGAACCACTGCTAAATCTTGAAATAAAAGTACACTGACAGACAATTCACCATTTCTGCGCCCTAACCAATCAAGTTCATTAAGGAGTTTCAATACTATGGCTGTTGATGACAGAGCAATCGCTGAGCCAACAACAATGGACTCAACAATGGTAAAGGAACTAAGCCAAGCAATACCTGTTCCCAGTGCAGTGGTTATCACTACTTGAGCACTGCCTAAACCAAATACTGTCCGCCTCATAGCCCAAAGTCTAGGCAAGGAAAACTCCAACCCGAGGCTAAACATGAGCAATACGATCCCAAGTTCAGCCACTGATTGCATCTGGTGCTGGCTAAACCAATTAAAATTGGAAGGCCCACTGATGACACCAGTGAGTAGATAGGCCAAGATCGCAGGTAGGCCAACACGTCTCAATATGGCGATGCAGATAATGGCTACTACAAGCATCATGAGGACTTTAATAAGAAAACTGTGTTCCATGCTAAATTTTTCCCCCTCGTCAAAAAAATGACCAACGATTCTACTCATCGACACCTGAAGATTAACCTAATGACAAATAAAGACAAATTTAATCAACAAATCATTAGGCACGTATATTGCTTAACTATTTACCACTGTACAGGGTTTAGTATTCAAAAACCCGCAAATTTTGGAGTGCTTATTATGAGTTTAGGCCTAATGACAGAGTTTTCGACTGAAGAATATCAATATCAACCCGACATCAATCCAGTGAACGATAGCGAGCTAAATCTGGTTAACATCATTCAACATCTACATGAAAGTTTAGATCCTCGGACAGTTTTTGCCTGTTATGGTCATATATTAGGCCAACATTTGCCTATTGAAGCGGTAAAAATGACCTTTCCTCGTATTCATTTAACTTGGGGCATGCATCAGGGAATTAAAATTAGCCATCAAATAAATTTCTCAGGTGGGAAAGCTAAATTCACTTATAGTATAAAAAAACCGTTAACTCACTCTCAATCTCAGCAGCTAAAAATGCTACAAACTCTGATGTTATTGCCTCTATACAACGCGATGCAATATAAAGAAATCTCTCAGCAAGCTATGTATGACTCATTAACCAAACTAGGTAATCGCCATTATTATGCTCAAAGCTTACAAAAAGCCATCGCAAATTCCACCCGCCATGAAAGTTCGCTTTCGATGATCATTCTCGATCTTGATAACTTCAAAACTCTCAACGACAGCCATGGTCATCTGTTAGGAGATAAAATACTGGTTGAATTTGGCCAATTATTAACGATTGCAATGAGAGATACGGATCAAGCTTTTCGGATCGGAGGCGATGAATTTGTGATCATTGTGCGCGGTGATGCCAATGCGGCAAGTATCCTATGTGAGCGAATACTTTCACTGATGTCTTCCAATCAACTTTTTAATCAGTACCAAGCTACCAGCAGTTTAGGTGTATCCCAATGGCAACAAAATGAGACCGCAACAATCGTTTATGAACGTGCAGATAAAGCACTATACCAAGCAAAAGCCGCTGGAAGGCATTGCTTTAAAGTTAAGGCGGCGTAATTGCAAGCGGGTTAATAGCAAGATTCAACAGTCAATTTACCGTAAAGAGTAAACCTGTTGAACCATCAAGACACACAAAAGGCTTTTCAATCCAATATCCAACGACACAAACCAATTTATTGTTATAAAAGATAAACGGCACTTTTTCTCTTTCCCATGGAGGTACACCGTACTCTGCCCATAACTTTTTAAGTGGCCGACCTTGCTGCCTGTTATGTGGATGACAACATGTGCTACCAAGGAGAGAGAAACGCACCGTCATGACTTCATTTTGATCTGGCATTCGCACTCTTTCATGCTCATCGGACTGGATCACATCCACACATCGATTCAATGACAACGGGAGTTTAATGGCTGATTGCTTGTTCATTAAGCTCAGGTTGACCTCAATGTTTAACGAGGTCATTTGCTCAAACTCTTCTTGTTTAAACGACGAAAAATACGCCTTGTCTTTAAATCTACGTACAAGCATATCTCCCATTCTTAATGCGATTTTCGCATCTGACTTAGCCAAGAGTAACTGATTAATTAACTGCTTAAGTTGCACTTGAGATACGGGAGGTAGCTTAAGTTGTTCAACGTAACCTCTAAGCAGTAGCATTTGCCAATGCGATGTTTGCTGACTTAATAAAGTCAGATTTAATGCTGTCCCCTTGCCATAAATCACTTTTTCAATAAAGTCAGGCAAACGCAAACTGACTTCACAGTCGATAACATCTTGTTGCTGCGCACAAAGTGCTGCACTACGACTGGCCGTTGTGGCAATAGCGCCCCACCTTGCTTTCAGTTTAGGAATGATCTCTAAACGTAAAAAATTCCTGTCATATGTATCATCGCCATTACTTTCATCTTCAATGTGTGGCAATGTTAATTCTGCCGCCTTTGCTTCTATTTGTGCGCGTTCAATACTCAATAAGGGGCGTAATAATACTTTATCCTCATCAAATTGCTGCACCGATCCCATCGCGGATAATCCTTTAGGTCCGAGCCCACGCTTTAGCGCCAATAACACTGTCTCTAACTGGTCATCTACATGATGTGCAGTTAACAATACATCTCCAGTGGCCATTACTGTTTTAATCGCATTATAACGAGCGCGACGAGCCTCAGCTTCGATACTCAGCCTAGGGCCTGTGTTAACTTGAACGTGAATGATGTCGATTGGTAATTGATAGTGTAAAGCTTGCATCTCACAATGTGCAGCCCAAGCATCAGCATTGACGCTCAAACCATGATGAACATGGACGAGTAAATAATGATACTCCGGATGCTGTTTAGCATAAGAAGCCAAACCGTGCGCCAAGATCTCAGAATCAACCCCGCCACTGTAGGCCAATACCAATTTAGTACCAGTGGCAGCTGAAATGGATCGAACACTGGCTGCAATTAACGCCGCCGCATCAAATTCGACTATCGCCATCTTAAAATAAAATCCTGACTTTACCTGCGCCAACTAAACTTTCTAGGGCGAGCATAAACTCATCCGTTGGATCCACTTTCCAAATATCGCCGAGTGTAAATTGCGCTTTCACTTGAGCTTGGGCATAGTTAACGATAACTGGTACAGCGCCATTTTTCCACGGCTCAATAACCCCTTTAAATTGATTGACCCAGTCAAGTGACAAAGAATGACTTGCGATATCGACCTCAACGGCATTAGCAAAATGACTACGAGCCTCACCTATATCGATAATGTTTCTGGCTGTCATGCGGTTGCCACCGGAAAAATCATCAAAGCTCACTTCACCTTCAATAATAAGAATTCTATCTTTCTCTAAAAGGTGATTAAACTTTTCAAAAGCCTCGGTAAACAACATGACTTCAAGACGAGCACTTTTATCGTCTAAAGTCACGAGCCCCATCTTTGATCCGCGTTTGGTCATCATTACTCGAGTAGCGACCACAAGCCCTGCCGCTTTCATCGTTTTTCCACGCTCTGTTGGATGAACATCTTTAAGACGACCTGAAGTATAGTGCGTTAATTCTTTAAGATATTGATTAATTGGATGCCCAGTCAGATATAACCCTAACGTATCTCTCTCTCCTTCTAACCATACTTTATCTGGCCACTTCGCACATTCGACAAATTGTTGTTTAACATCTTCATCATCTGAGTTTAACAGGCCGAACATATCATGCTGACCAATCGCTTCCGCTTTACTATTTTGATCCGCTGCGCGGATCGCTTCAGTCAGCGTGGCCATCATTGCAGCCCTATGAGGGCCTAATGTATCTAAAGCACCAGCACAAATAAGCTTTTCTATGATGCGTTTATTCAGTTTTTTGAGATCAACACGGGCGCAGAAATCAAATAAGTCTTTAAAAGGCCCAGCTTCTCTGGCGGCTAGGATCGAATCAACAGGGCCATCTCCAACACCTTTAATAGCACCGATCCCGTAAATAATTTGCCCCTCATTATCCACATTGAACTTAAGTAAGCCCTTATTAACATCTGGTGGCTGCAGCGGCATGCCCATGCGCTCACACTCATCCACCAAGATAATAATTTTATCAGTATTGTCCATATCAGCAGACATGACCGCCGCCATAAATTCTGCAGGGTAATGCGTCTTTAACCAAAGGGTTTGATAAGAAACTAACGCATAAGCAGCCGAATGAGATTTGTTAAAGCCGTAACCGGCGAATTTTTCTACCAGATCAAAAATTTTCATCGACAGCTCACCGTCGACACCATTGTTTATCGAACCAGCTTCAAACGTCCCACGCTGTTTAGCCATTTCCTCAGGTTTTTTCTTACCCATAGCACGGCGAAGCATATCTGCACCACCAAGAGTATAGCCCGCTAGCTCCTGAGCAATTTGCATCACCTGCTCTTGATAGAGAATAATACCGTAGGTAGGCTCAAGTACCCATTGTAGACAATCATGCTGATATTCAGCATCAGGGTAAGAGACAGCTTCACGACCATGCTTACGTTCAATAAAGTTATCAACCATGCCAGATTGCAATGGGCCTGGTCTAAAAAGTGCTACCAAAGCGATCATATCTTCAAAACAATCCGGTTGAAGACGTTTGATCAAATCTTTCATCCCTCGAGATTCCAATTGGAATACTGCTGTAGTTTCATAACGTTGCAGCAATCTAAAGCTCGCGGGATCATCCAGAGGTATCGTCTCAATTTGAATGCATTCTTGTCCTTGTTCAACTTTTTTAGCATTGATCATCTTCAATGCCCAGTCGATGATCGTCAAGGTTCGTAAACCCAAGAAATCAAATTTGACTAAACCTGCCGTTTCAACATCATTTTTATCAAATTGGGTAACCGGGTTGAGACCATCTGCATCACAATAAATGGGCGCAAAGTCGGTAATTTTAGTTGGTGATATCACAACCCCACCGGCATGTTTACCCGCGTTACGTGTCACGCCCTCTAAGATACGGCACATATCGATAAGATCTTTCACCTCCTCATCGCCGTCATAGGACTCCTGTAACCCAGGCTCAACCTCAAATGCCTTGGCCAAGGTCATACCTGGCTCAGCAGGAACCATTTTTGATAGCCGTTCAACAAAACCATAAGGATGACCTAATACTCGCCCTACATCCCGAATAACCGCTTTGGCTGCCATGGTGCCGAAAGTGATAATTTGTGATACTGCATCACGGCCATATAGCTCGGCGACATGGTCAATCACCTCATCGCGTCTATCCATACAAAAATCAATATCAAAATCCGGCATAGAAACTCGTTCCGGATTCAGAAATCGTTCAAACAGTAGTTCGTATTGGAGTGGATCAAGATCGGTAATGTTTAACGCATAAGCCACTAAAGAACCCGCCCCAGAGCCTCGACCGGGACCAATAGGGATGCCATTATCTTTCCCCCACTGAATAAACTCCATCACAATCAAGAAATAACCGGGAAACCCCATCTGGTTAATCACTTTCAGTTCAATATCAAGTCTCTCATCGTACTTGGCCCGTTTTTCCATCCTGACTTCAGGATCTGTAAAAAGAAACGCGAGCCGTTCCTCTAAGCCTTTTTCTGATACTGTAACCAAAAAATCTTCAATACTCAGATCGCCAGTTGGAAAGTTAGGCAGAAAATATTCACCTAATCTCACCGTTACGTTACACCGTTTGGCAATTTGAACTGTGTTCTCAATCGCCTCAGGAATATCGTCAAACAGCGCGCACATTTGATCGCTACTTTTAAAATACTGCTCTGCGCTGTATTTTTTAGGCCGACGGGGATCTGCTAGCGTAAAACCATCTGAAATGGCAACCCGGATCTCATGGGCATCAAACTGCTCAGGTTGATTGAACACCACCTGATTTGTCGCCACCACCGGTAAATGAGTACTCAAAGACAGCTCGACGGCCATGTGCAGGTAACGTTCTTCATCAGGACGACCCGTACGCAATAATTCTAAGTAATATCTTTCGGGAAAATAAACTTGATAAAATGTGACCAAAGAATCGACTTGTGCCTTATTGCCCTTCAATAAAGCCTTGCCTATATCGCCTTCTCTTCCGCCTGACAGTAAAATAATGCCTTTATTATAGTTAGCTAACCACTGTTGATCGATAACAGCCCTGTCGTGAATATGTCCCCTTAGGTAGGCGTCACTGATAAGCTGAGTTAAATTCGCATAGCCTTCATTGTCCATGGCCAATGCGGTAATAGCACACAGCTCTTTATCAAAACCTGGCACCCTGACCCAAAAATCAGCACCGATTATCGGTTTTATCCCAGCGCCATGACACGCCCCATAGAATTTGACCAAACCACACAGATTAGTCTGATCCGTCAACGCAATGGCAGGCATGCCTAACGCAGAGACCTTGGCGATAATGGGCTTTATTTTTGCCAGCCCATCTGACATCGAAAAATCACTGTGAACACGTAAATGGACAAAACGAAAATGAGACATAGTACCCGCTACTATAAGGAATAAAAAATTCGTTATAGTAACTGGTCAATTTAAATAAATAAATAAATAAATAAATTTATTTAAATTGAGTTCTTTAAAAGCTGCTTTTTTACAGGTTTAAAACTTTGACGGTATTCAGGCAGCACTCCATACAATTCAAGCGCCTCAAAGTGGGCTTTAGTTGGGTAACCTTTATGCTTAGCGAAACCATATTGCGGATACTCCATGTCAAGTAGACCCATTTCTCTATCTCTGATCACTTTAGCAATGATTGACGCTGCGCTGATCGCAGCAATAAGTCCATCGCCTTTTATCACCGCATGCGCTTCAATAGAGAACTCTTTTTGTTCGCCATGATAAAAAACAGGGGTTCGATTGCCATCGACTAACACAGATAAAGGTTTGACAGAAAGTCCTGCCACAGCCCGCTGCATCGCCAGCATGGTGGCATGCAGGATATTTAACTCATCTATCTCTTCAGGGGTTGCATGTCCGACACTGATGCACAATGCCTTTTCATGTATTTCAACAAAGAGTTGCTCACGCTTTTTTTCCGTGAGTTTTTTAGAATCATTAAGTCCATTGATTGGATTGTCAGGATCTAAAACCACAGCAGCGGTGACCACATTGCCCACCAATGGACCACGGCCAACTTCATCTACTCCTGCATGTAAGTGGCAACAAAGCTCCTCTATTTGTTGCGGAGTGATGTTTTTGAAAATAGCCATATAACCTACCAGTACTCTCTATAATATTACGAACTAATTAATTCTGCCACGGCATCCGCCGCCCTTTCACTGGCATTACGCCTTAACTGCTTATGCATTGCCATAAATGTGTTCTGCAGTGGCGTAAAATCGTTATCCAACTGCTCACACACAGCATCTGCAATTAACTCAGCCTTGCAGTTTTCCTGAATAAGCTCAGTCACTAGCTCTTCACCGGCGAGTAGGTTTGGCAACGAATACTGATTAATGTGCATCATTCGTTTGGCAATGGCATATGTGACAGAATTAACCCGGTATGCCACCACCATCGGACGCTTAACCAGTAATGCTTCGAGTGTCGCCGTACCTGAAGCAAGTAAGATACAATCAGAGGCAGCCATCACCTCACGTGACTGTCCTTCGATTAAAGTGATCTCAAGATCCGGCGCATAACGTTTCAACGCATCTTCAAATTGCGCCCGCCTTTTGTCGTTAACCAATGGCGTAACAAAATGTATATCAGGGTATTTTTGTTTAATAAGCTGAGCCGCTTTAATGAAAGGCTCAGCAAGCTGGGCTAACTCTCCACCACGGGAGCCTGGCAATATGGCTAAATACTCGGCATTAGGATCGAGTCCTAATCCTGCTCTTGCGGCTGATTTATCACTGACTAAATCAATATCATCCGCAAGGGTATGGCCAACAAAGGTACAAGGAACCTTGTATTTATCGTAGAACGCTTTTTCAAAGGGTAAAAGAGATAACACCATATTGGTGGCTTTGGCTATCTTAAAAATACGTTTAGGACGCCATGCCCACACTGATGGGCTCACATAATGGACTGTTTTTATCCCTCGCTGCTTTAACCGTAATTCAACGCCAAGGTTAAAATCTGGCGCATCAATACCGATAAAGCAATCAGGCTCGATAGCACAAATTTCATCTATCAGGGTGTGACGAACTTTCAATAGCCGAGGAAGGCGAGACAGCACTTCAACAATCCCCATTACCGCCAACTCTTCAAAGGAAAACAAAGACTCAAAGCCTAATGCATCCATTTGGGGGCCGCCAATGCCGACAAATCTAGCCGAAGGGTATTGCCTTTTAAGTGCCTTTATTAAACCTGCCCCTAAAATATCTCCAGAAAGCTCGCCAGCAACCATGGCAAATGTAATGTGTTTATTTACGTTCATAAATAACGGATCTTACAGTCGTTTTAAAATGAGGAACTTAGCGTTTGTTGACCAACAAGTTCTGTTGAGAAACCCTTAGCGAATGACACCACGACTTGAGCTGCTAACAAAGTTAACTAACAGCTTCACTTGATCGTCATCTGGCTCGTCTGCCAAAGCCACTAATGCCTCTTCAATTGTGTTTCCTTTACGATAAAGAGTCTTGTACGCTCTGCGAACTGCCATCTGACTCTCTTTCGAAAACCCGCGGCGTTTCATGCCTTCACTGTTCAAGCCCCGAGGAATAGCTGGCTGACCCGATGCCATCACAAAAGGAGGCACATCTTGTAAAATCAGTGAATAACCAGCAGTAAATGCATGAGCACCAATATGAACAAATTGATGGACGCCAGTTAAGCCACCTAAAATAGCCCAGTCCCCCACATGCACATGGCCAGCAATCGATGCATTGTTAGACATGATGACATTATTGCCAACAACACAATCATGGGCAATGTGTACATAAGCCATAAACAGGTTATTTGAACCTATGCGTGTCTCACCTTTATCTTGAGCTGTACCTCGGTGTATAGTGACCGACTCACGAATAATGTTATGATCACCCATGATTAAACGTGTCGCCTCACCTGCATACTTTTTATCTTGGCAATCTTCACCCACAGAGGCAAATTGAAAAATCTTATTGCCCTTGCCTATGACTGTTGGCCCCTTCACGACGACGTGAGAACTCAGCCAGCAATCATCACCAATTTCAACATCAGCACCAATATAAGTCCATGGACCAATCGTGACATTGTTGCCCACTTTGGCATCTGGATGAATAAACGCTAATTTATCTATCACTTTTTGATCTCTCTACGAGCACACATGATTTCAGCCGAGCACACTAACTCGCCATCTACCGTAACAACACCAGTGAACACCCCAATCCCACGGCGCTCTTTCACCATCTTAACCTTGAAATGCAGCTGGTCGCCTGGTTCAACAACACGCTTAAAACGCGCCTTATCAATACCGGCAAAATAATAGAGCGAATCTTCAGCTGCTGCTGTCATGGTTTTATACGCCAACAAACCTGTTGCTTGCGCCATGGCTTCTAAAATAAGGACACCGGGCATCACAGGTTGTACTGGAAAATGCCCTTGAAAAAAAGGTTCATTAATTGAGACATTCTTGATTGCGTGCAGCGTCTCACCAGGTGTGAAATCTAACACACGGTCAATCAATAAAAATGGATACCTATGAGGTAAGCAGTCCATGATTTCTTTGATGTCCATGGTATTTATTTGTTCTGACACTCAACATTCCTCAAACTAGCTTATAAGCAGTTAACTTTCTGTTTTAACAGATTTTTCTAAATTTTTAACACGTTGAAACAATTCATCTATTTTCTTAAATCTGACGGTGTTTCTTCGCCATAATTTATTCGGCATAGCAATTGTTGCAGAGGTATAAACCCCAGATTCATGAATACTATTAATCACATTTGTGCCGCCTGAAATATGCGTCCCATCAGCAAGGGTTAAATGACCGGCAACAGCACTATTGCCGCCAATTATGCAGAATTTGCCAATTTTAGTACTGCCTGCAATAGTGGAGTTACCTGCAATTGCGACATTTTCACCAATCACATCATTATGAGCGATCTGAACTTGGTTATCGAGAATGACGCCATCATGAATTTCAGTGTGTTCGATAGCGCCACGATCAACGGTTGTACTTGCGCCAATCTCAACACGATCACCTATTCGAACCCCACCTGTTTGAGGGATTTTAATCCATTGACCACGCTCATTAGCATAGCCAAACCCATCAGAGCCAAGCACTGCAGCTGAATGGATAATACAATCTTGCCCTAAATGAACATTATGGTAAAGAGTTACATTAGCCCAAAGACGAGTACCTGAGCCTACAATACAGTCTTGTCCAATAACACAACCAGGACCCACTTGGACATTTTCACCTAAAATAACATGCTCACCAATAACAGCATTGGCTCCAACAGCGACCCCTTCACCCACGCTTACGCTTGAATGGATCACTGCAGTCTTATCAATACCAACTGCAGATTTAGGTGTGTTATCCAGTAATTGAGCAACTCGAGCAAAACCAACATAAGGATCATTTAACACAAGGGCGTTGCCTGTGAAACCATCAAGCGTTTTAGGTGAGATCAATACCGCACTCGCTTGAGTCATCTCAAGCTGAGCGCGATACTTGCCATTCGCTAAAAAAGAAAGCTGCCCTTGGACAGCATTTTCCAGTGTTGCAACACTGGAAATCACCAGTGTTTCATCACCTTGGATCTCGGCGCCAATCACTTCAGCAAGCTCTCTTAACGTGTAGCTTTTCATCTATAATTAGCCTTTACTTAGCGCATCAACCACTTTACTACTGATGTCCGCTGTAGGTTTAACATAAATAACCGCGCCGCGTTGCAGTACCATATCGTAGCTTTCTTTTGCGGCTATTTTATTAATAACCTCTTGAACTTTAACCAATAGCTTGTTTTGCTCTTCTCCTTGACGACGGCGCATATCTTCATCAAGAGCTTTGCCCTTAAGCTGTAACTCTGACTTCAATGATTCCATTTTACGAACCATTTCAGTTTTTTCAGTGCTACTCATTAGCGCACCATCACGTTGCTGCTTCTCTAACATGCCACGAAGATCTTCTTGCATCTTTTTCACCAATGCAACTCGATCACCAAACTCTGTTTCCAGCATTTTCCCGACTTGCTCGCGCTGAGGTAATTGCTCAAAAACCGCTTGCATATCAACGACTGCAATTTCTTCAGCTTGTGCGGCTAAAGGGGCTGAAAGCAATACCAATACCGTCATGGCACGATTAAACATTTTCATCACAATTCTCCTTTTTTCAGCAATTATTTGCCGATTTTTTATGTAAATTAGATTATATTTAGAACGTTTTACCAAAATTGAATGAAAATATTTCAGTTTCATCGTCTTCATATTCTTTCAGTGGTAATGCTAGACTAAACACCATAGGTCCCATAGGGGATATCCATTGTACACTCATCCCCCATGACGCACGGATCCGGCCAGGATCTGAATAATCTTCAAGTTTATCAAATTCACTCGCCGGCAGATAACGGTACGAGTCATAATCAAATTCTGTATCCCACACATTACCTGCATCAATAAACACACTGGTGCGCACTGAATTTGTGTACGCCTCATCTAAGAAAGGCGTAGGGACAATAATTTCAACGCTAGCAGTGGCGATAGCATTACCACCAATAGAGCGGCCATCACTGACCTCTACAGAATTAGGATCACCGGGTAGGTAACAACCATCCCCAGAACCATTAGGCGAACAAGGCTCACCGCCCCGATACAAATAGAAGGAACGAGGCCCAACTGAATTAGACTTAAAACCGCGTAATGAAGTGCTACCACCTGAATAATAATTTTCCCAGAAAGGTAAAATTTGATCATTATCTTCAAATTGACCATATCCATTACCATAACCAAAACGCGCCTTCGTTAACAAGACAAAACTATGGCTAGTATTGAGAGGAAAATAAAAGTTAGTATCTAAATCAGCTTTAAAGTATTGAAGATCTGAACCTGGTACCGTTACCTTGGTACTCAAACGTTGAGATGAGCCTGATGTTGGAAAACTGCCTCTATTTAAAGTACGACGTGACCAGCCAAAGCTCGCTTCAAAGTTGTTAAAAGATAATGCCGCATTAGGATCATCACTATCGCGATAAATATCATAGAAACGCTTTGCCTGCTCATAAGCTGAAATTTCAGAAATTTCGTTATGACGGAAACCTAGGCCACCGTTAAGGTTATTAGATTCATTAATGGGAAAGCCTGAAGTAGCAGCAATACCGTATGAGCTGTTTTTATAAGCTTCTAAATTCGCTTCATCAGCATCAAATTCGCTCCAGTAGATACTGCCACCTAAACTGATGGCATCTTTAGTAAAATAAGGATCAGTTAAGGATAAATTAACATTTTTGGAATAATCGTTGGTGCTTAAGTTTATGCCAGCTTGATTACCCGTCCCCAAGAAATTGCTTTGCTGCACTCCAAATGTCAAGCTCAACCCAGATTCTGTACCATAACCGACACCGGCGTTAAAAGAACCTGAAGGTTGCTCTTTTACATTAAAGGCAATATCGACAAGATCGTCAGTACCAGGCACTTGGACTGTTTCAGTATCAACAGTTTCGAAATACCCTAACCGATTTAAACGTCCTTTTGAGTGCTCGACTTGCGCTGAATTAAGCCAAGCACCTTCCATTTGGCGAAGCTCACGGCGCATGACTTCATCTTTAGTAATTTGATTGCCTGTGAAGTTTATGCTGCGGACATAAACACGTTTACCGGGTTTGATATTAATATTGAGGTTGACCTCTTTAGTCTCATCATCAATTTCAGGAAACGTTTTCACTTCAGGATAAGCGTAACCAAATCGACCTAGATACTTACCATACATATCTTCGGCAAAGGTCACATCTGCACCATTATAGGTATCACCAGCTTTAACCGGAAGCATGGCTTGCATCTGCTCCTCTCGTCCCATCAAATCACCAGTAAGCTGAACATCTTTGACCTTATACTGCTCACCTTCATCGACATTAATGGTGATATAAAGGCCTTTACGATCAGGTGTCATCGTAACTTGAGTCGAGGTCACTTTAAAGCGGATATATCCACGGTTATGATAAAACGATTTAACCGTTTCTAAATCTGCTTGTAGCTTCTGTTTTTGATAACGACGTTCACCAAACAAATCCCACCAAGCAACAAAATCTTTAAGTTCTAGCTGGCCTATTAATTCTGCATCAGTGAAAACGTCATTGCCAACGACATTAATCTGCTTAATTTCTGCGGCTAAGCCTTCGGTAAAGTTGAATTTAAGTTCAACACGATTACGGGGTAAATTAATGATTTGAGCTTCAACTTTAGCGCCGTACTTTCCAACACCATAATAGAAATCTTGTAAGCTCTTTTCAATACCTGATAGCATGGTTCGATCGAGTGATTCACCCACTTTCACCCCCGAACCATCTAAGCTCTCTTGCAACTGCTCATCTTTAATATCTTTGTTGCCTTCGAAGGTCACAGTACTGATTGTCGGTCTTTCTTTGACCATGACCACCAATACACCACCATCACGACTAACTTCAATATGTTCAAAATTAGTTGAGGCATACAAGCTTTTTATCGCTTGTTGAAGCTTAAGTTCATCAACCGTATCCCCCACCTTGACTGGTATTGTCAGTAAGGCGGCACCAAGGGCTACACGTTGTAGACCTTGCACTTGAATATCTGTGACTTCAAAAGGCTGGAATGTGTCTGCCCAACCGTTCCCTGATAAAGACGCACCGACTAATACCATCGAGGCAAAAAGTTTATTCAATCTCATAGAGCACTTCTAATTATGTGTGTGTCCTTGCTCAGAGTCGGGAGAAATCATTGAAAAGCGCAATGCTCATCAACATTAGCAGCATCGCTGCCCCAAATCTGAATCCTATTTCCTGAACCTTTTCTGGTACAGGGCTGCCTTTGATCACTTCTATGAAGTAATATAACAGGTGTCCTCCATCAAGCACTGGCAAAGGTAGCAAATTCATAATACCTAAGTTAACGCTGATTAATGCGAGGAAACCTAAAAAGTAAACCAATCCAAATTCAGCACTATTGCCTGCACCTTGTGCAATGGATATTGGGCCACTTAAATTTTTCACCGAAACATCTCCGGTGAGTAACTTACCGATCATCTTAAAGCTGACATCGACAAGTTGCCATGTTTTATCTGTTGCGACGACAAATGATTCAATAAAACCATATTCTAACTGCAATTTCATCTTGTCTGGCCAAGCAGCTTGAGTTGGAGCAATGCCAATCACACCTTCTACATTTCCTTCGCCATTTTTTATTTCATGCGGAGTGACAATAAACGTCAGCAATTCACTGGCTCTTTGTACCGTTATCTCTAGAGGTACATTAGCCGATGACTTTATCACCTCTACAAACGCCTTCCATCCTACATAAGGTTGTCCATGCGTTGCAATGAGTTTATCACCCACTTTGATACCGGCAGCAGCAGCAGCCCCATCAGCAGTAACAAGACTTAATACTGGCGTAATTTCAGGCCTGTAACTTATCAAACCCAATGAGGTTGCCGGGAATTCTTTTTCAGGATCAAATTGCCAGTTCTCAGTATTTAATGTGTACTGCTTAACATAATTGGGTATCGTTGAATCATTAACCTCAATCATGCTGCTCACAGGAGTCAGTGACAATTCAACCTTAGGATCGCCGATATGCCCCACTAAAGCATAAGTGACATCCTCCCAATTACTCACTGACTTTCCACCTACTGAGGTGATTAGCATGGGCTCTTTCACGTCAATTTGTGCAGCAGGTGTGCCTAAAATAGTGCCACTAATGACAGGTTTGACCGATGGAACACCGATCATGTACATAAAATACAAAACAATAATCGCAAAAATAAAATTCGCTAACGGACCTGCTGCGACAATAGCAATTCGCTGCCAAACACTTTTTCGATTAAAAGCATGATCTTTTAAGGATTCGGGTACCTCATCGACACGCTCATCCAACATCTTAACGTAGCCACCCAGTGGGATCAGAGCAAGTACATATTCAGTTCCATCCTGACCAACTTTGCGCCAAATCGCTTTGCCGAAACCGATAGAAAAACGTTCGACCTTAACACCACAACGTCTGGCAACCCAAAAATGGCCATATTCGTGTACGGTTATCAATATACCCAATGCAATGATGAAGGAACCTAAGTTCCATAAAAAATCAGTCATTCCCTTCCTCTACGCTCCGTTAAATTTTGCTTACCCATTCTGAAGCATAGACACGAGTCTGTACATCCAATGCTAAAATATCATCAATACTGTTTAGGTTTAGTTTTTCAACTTGACTTAAACAAATTTCATTTACTTTTGCGATATCGGTAAAGTTAATTTCATTATTCAAAAATGCAGCCACTGAGATCTCGTTTGCTGCATTTAACACTGTGGCAGCTTCCTGCCCTTGTTCACAGGCTTCTATCGCCAATGATAAACAGGGAAATCGTGTAAAGTCAGGTTCTAAGAAACTTAACTGTCCGACTTTGAAAAAATCTAAAGGTTCAACTCCAGAGTAAGTTCTTTGTGGGTAAGACAGGCAATGTGCTATAGGAGTGCGCATATCAGGACACCCCAATTGGGCAAGCACTGAGCCGTCTCGGTACTGAACCATAGAATGTATAACGCTTTGAGGATGGATCACGACTTTTAGCTGCTCAGCCGAAGCATTAAATAGCCAACGCGCCTCAATATATTCAAGTCCCTTATTCATCATACTCGCGGAATCAACCGATATCTTGCGACCCATAGTCCAATTGGGATGCTGACAGGCTTGTGCTGGAGTCATTTGTGCTAACGAATTGAGATCTGATGTCAAAAATGGCCCACCCGATCCAGTTAACAATATGTGAGAAACCCCAGCTTGATCTAATTCACACACACCAATATTTTGCTGTACCGATTCTGGTAATGCTTGAAATATAGCATTATGCTCACTGTCAACAGGCAAGACTTGAGCACCCGATCTGCGCATCTCTTCAATAAAGAGTCTCCCTGACATCACTAAAGACTCTTTATTGGCTAATAGCACTCGTTTACCAGCTTTAACAGCCGCCAAAGTCGGCACTAACCCAGCCGCTCCCACAATCGCAGCCATGACAGTATCGACACAGCTTGCTGTCACCAAACTATTAAGCTGATCTTCACCTGTCGTCACTTCAATATGTAACTTATTATCTAAACGAGCCTGTAAAGATAGCGCCGCTTGCGTATCAACCATATGAACGACGTTAGGCTTATACCGTTCACACAAAACAAGCATTTTATCAACGTTAGTGTTGGCCACTAGCGCATAAACTGAATATGCCTCAGGGTTAACACTGATCACACTGAGAGTACTTGTCCCGATTGAACCTGTTGCGCCTAAAATAACCATTTTCTGCATAACGTTACATCCAGAATACGATATAGATTAATGTAAATACTGGCAGTGCTGCAGTTAAGCTATCGATACGATCTAACACTCCACCATGGCCAGGTAAAGCTTTACCAGAATCTTTAATTTGTGCAACCCGTTTAAACATGCTCTCTGATAGATCACCAACAGCAGAAACCAAAGCAATAAAAAGAGTCACGCAAACGACCAATCCTAGTTCCTGTTGGGGTGAGACTTGCATGATCCCAAAGGCGACAACCATACTCATCACCAATCCCCCAGCTAACCCTTCTAAGGTTTTAGCAGGGCTAACATTAGGCATTAACTTAGTACGTCCAAGTGCCTTACCTGCAAAATAAGCACCACTATCAGTTGCCCATACCACTAACATGACTAAAAAAACTAATGAGCCACCATAATAAGGATCTGATCCACTGCTCAATCCTTTCAATGCCACCAAAGCGGTAAAGCATGGAATAAGCGTCAACTGACCAAACATTGATTTGAACATATGACTTTTTTGCCATAACTTGGCACTTTTAGGGAATGAAATCACTAATAAAAAAGAAAAAAACCACCACATAGTGCCAATTAAGATAATCGATAAATAGACAGGGTGAAGCTTTTCTTTAAACCAAAGTTCGTCACTTGGCACAAACACATTAAGCGCGACCAATAAGATGCCAATAGTGATAGTGAAGCTCCATTGTGTCATCTGGCAACTTTTATCAATTATCTGTCCCCACTCTTTTGCCGCTATTAGAAATACACCAATAAGAATCCATGAAAAAAATTCAGTAGAGAGCCCAAAAATAGCCCCAAAAACTAAGGGTATTAACCAAATTGCCGTTATTATTCGTTGTTTTAGCAAAACTGTCCCTTCTAAAAATTATGTCGTTTTTTTCAGCGACTCTATTTGACACCCCGTCAAACCAAATCGACGTTGTCGTGAAGCAAAAGTCGCCACTGCTTGCTTAAATGCACATTCATCAAAATCAGGCCACAGTGTATCGGTAAACACCAGTTCTGCATAAGCTGCTTGCCAGAGAATAAAGTTACTAATTCGATAATCCCCCCCCGTACGGATCATTAAATCAACTTCAGGTTGATTTTGCATGCTTAAATGCGCATTTAAAGCCTGTTCAGTGAACTGACTGCTGTTCATTTCACCACTTTCGACTTTTTTAGCCAATATTTGAGCGGCCTGCATAATATCCCAACGACCACCATAGTTCGCAGCGATATTGAGGGTCATACTGCTATTATCAATCGTTTTGGCTTCAGCAGCAGCGATCTGTTTTTGCAGTCGCTGAGAAAAACGACTCACATCGCCAATGATATTCAGTCTCACACCATTTTTATGCAGCAGTTTTATTTCTCGTTGAAGCACGGTAAAAAACAGCTCCATCAAAAGAGTCACTTCTTTATCGGGCCGACGCCAATTTTCACTCGAAAAAGCAAAGAGTGTTAATGAGCCAATCCCCATTTCTCTGGCCGTGCTTACCGCACGTCTCACCATTTTAACGCCTGCTTTATGCCCCATGACCCTAGGTTTCCCTTGCGCCTGGGCCCAACGACCATTGCCATCCATAATAATAGCAACATGCTTTGGAGTAGAAAGCTTAACAAGCTCAGCCAATGCCTCAGCTGAAAGCTCTGAACCTGATTGGGAATCGATCGACATCTATTAGAACCTTTTAAATAGACAAACGCCGCGTATTATACCTCTACACGGCGCATTAACTCTAGTGTCTTAGTCAGAGATTAGACTTCCATCAATTCGGCTTCTTTTGCTGCTAATATTTCGTCAATCAGTTTTATATGAGCATCAGTAAATTTCTGCACTTCATCTTCACTACGGCGAACATCATCTTCGGTACATTCTTTATCTTTTTCTAATCCTTTAACATCTGAATTAGCGTCACGACGTACATTACGAACAGCAATACGGCCATTTTCCGCTTCTGCACGTACAACCTTAATTAAATCCTTACGGCGTTGCTCTGTCAACGCTGGAAGAGGCACTCTGATCGTTGCACCGGCTGACATTGGGTTTAAACCAAGATCTGAACTCATGATCGCTTTTTCAACAGCGGGGATCATTGTGGTGTCGAATACTGAAATAGCCAGTGTACGAGAATCTTCAATTGAGACATTACCCACCTGCTTTAATGGCGTTAAAGAACCGTAGTAAGGCACTTTAATCGAATCTAACAAACTCGGATGTGCACGGCCTGTACGAACCTTAGCCATTTGAGTCTTAGTTGCTTCAACACATTTTTCCATGCGTTCCTTAGCATCTTTTTTAATTTCGTTTATCACGTCAATTATCCTTATGGGTCTCTGAATGCTTGTTTCTTTTCAATTAAAAAAAGAGATGATTAAAAATCCATCACTCGTTTAGCTGACTTTACCACGCTTAGTTAATGCACAAACCAACTAAGTTACTCGCTGACAGTGGATTTATTTTTAGCTTTGATCATCGTTCCTTCCTGCTCGCCCATAATCACGCGACGTAGAGCACCAGGCTTGTTCATATTAAATACCAGTAACGGCATATCGTGATCTCTGGCCATTGTAAATGCAGCAAGATCCATTACTTTTAATTCTTTTTCAAGTATCTCATCGTAACCCATTTCATCGTACTTTACAGCATCTGGGTTTTTAACTGGATCATCTGAGTAAACGCCGTCTACTTTTGTTCCTTTCAATACAACTTCAGCTTCAATTTCAATGCCACGTAAACACGCTGCGGAATCCGTCGTACAAAAAGGATTACCTGTTCCAGCGGCAAAAATAACCACACGGCCCGTTTTGAGCAAGCTAATCGCTTCGGCCCAATTGTAATCATCACAGACACCTTTAAGTGGGATAGCTGACATTAATCTTGCATTTACATAAGCACGATGCAAAGCATCTCGCATTGCCAAACCATTCATTACCGTTGCTAGCATGCCCATGTGATCGCCTACAACGCGATTCATACCTGCGTTTGCAAGTCCTTCACCACGGAATAAATTACCACCACCGATAACCACACCGACTTGAATACCAAGCTCAACCAACTCTTTTATTTCCTGAGCCATACGATCCAACACTTTAGGGTCAATACCAAAGCCTTCTTCTCCCATTAAGGCTTCGCCACTCAATTTTAGAAGAATACGTCGAAATGCAGGTTTAGGGTTTGTGCTCATTATTATTGTCCTGGTTTATGCCGATGGGTAAGTTGATACAATAAGACCGCAGCGATTGCTACGGTCCTAGGAGGCTTAAATAAGGGGATTAAGCCTTAGTAGCAGCAAGCGTTGCAGCAACTTCAGCTGCAAAATCTTCAGATTTCTTTACGATGCCTTCACCCACTTCTAAACGAATGAAGTTTGATACAGTCGCACCCTTCTCTTTTAGAATAGCGCCAACTGTTTTCTTAGGTTCCATGATAAAAGCTTGACCAGTAAGTGCAATTTCACCGGTGAATTTTTTCATACGACCAACAACCATTTTCTCAGCGATCTCCGCTGGCTTACCTTCGTTCATAGCGATATCGATTTGAACGGCTTTCTCTTTTTCAACAACATCAGCTGGCACGTCTTCAGGATTGACGTAATCAGGCTTAGAAGCAGCAACGTGCATAGCGATGTGCTTTAACGTTTCTTGATCTGCATCACCAGCAACGACAACACCAATGCGATCACCGTGACGATAAGAAGCAACATTTTCACCATCGATGTATACAACACGACGTACGTTGATGTTTTCACCAATTTTAGTCACTAATGCAACACGTGTCTCTTCAAACTGTGCTTGTAAGTCTTCGATTGTCACTTTAGTTGCAGCTGCAACTTCTAATACAGAATTAGCAAATGCAAGGAAGTTTGAATCTTTTGCCACGAAATCAGTTTGACAATTGACTTCTAACAGCGCAGAAAAACCTTCACCACTTTTAATCAGTATTGCACCTTCAGCAGCAATATTACCCGCTTTTTTAGCGGCCTTAGCAGCACCACTTTTACGCATATTTTCAATCGCAAGTTCAATGTCACCAGCGGTTTCTGTCAATGCTTTTTTACAATCCATCATGCCAGCGCCAGTGCGCTCACGAAGTTCTTTAACCTGGGCAGCAGTAATTGCCATTGTTAAATCCTCTATCAATAATTCTTCAAATAGGAAAACAGGGGCCTTAGCCCCTGCTCGCCAATCAACTAGCTTAAGCTAATAATGAGAGATGAAAATCATCAATCCTATTACTCAGCTTCAACAAAACCGTCTTGTTCTGCTTGTACAGCAAGATCTTGGCCACGGCCAGCTTTAGCAGCTGCAGCAACTGAACCTGTGTATAAACGGATAGAACGCATTGCATCATCGTTACCTGGAACGATGTAGTTGATACCATCTGGTGAAGAGTTAGTATCAACAACTGCGACAACTGGGATGCCCAAGTTATTCGCTTCTTTAATCGCAATATGCTCATGATCAGCACCAATAACGAAAATAACGTCTGGTAATCCGCCCATGTTCTTGATGCCACCAAGAGATTTTTCTAACTTATCAAGCTCACGAGTACGCATCAGCGCTTCTTTCTTAGTAAGCTTGTCAAAAGTGCCATCAACAGACTGACTCTCAAGATCTTTAAGACGTTTGATTGATTGACGAACTGTTTTCCAGTTAGTCAACATGCCGCCTAACCAGCGGTGATCGACGTAATACTGATCACAAGAGATAGCAGATTCTTTGATAGCTTCGCTTGCAGCACGCTTAGTACCAACGAAAAGAACTTTACCTTTCTTTGATGCAACATTGCTAATGAAAGCAAGTGCTTCATTGAACATAGGCACAGTGTGCTCTAGGTTAATGATGTGAACACCGTTACGAGCACCAAAAATGAATGGCTTCATTTTTGGATTCCAGTAACGAGTCTGGTGACCGAAGTGAACACCGGCTTGTAGCATATCGCGCATTGAAACTGTTGTCATTTTAATACCTTAAATAGTTTAGGGGTTAGACCTCCACGTATCCCATATCCCCGACCTTTGCAGGCACCCCGGAGAATGTGTCGACACGTGTGTGATTTAGTGTTTACGAACTTAGCCATGTATAATGGCCGCTATACTTTAATCCCCACCTCTCAGCAGCTGCTAAAATCGCTAATACAGAATATTAGAGCCGTCTTGGCATTTGCGATAAAGAGATGTTAGAGTCAAACATAACGGCGCGCTTTATATCATATTCTGATTGCAAACACAAATTTTTGCTGTAAATTGCACGTTGAATTCGTCATCACATGAGACCCGAGAGATAGCATAATGAGTATAGTAATAAAGACTGCTGAAGAAATTGAAAAAATGCGAGCCGCTGGGGAATTAGCCGCTAAAGTATTAGAAATGATAGCCCCTTTTGTAAAGGTAGGCGTGACGACGAATGAACTCAATGATATCTGTGCGGCATTTACAGAAGAAAATGGCGCGATCTCAGCCCCTCTCAATTATCATGGTTTTCCAAAATCGATTTGCACGTCAATCAACGAGGTCATTTGTCATGGGATCCCTAATGACAAACCGCTTAAGGATGGAGATATTGCCAATCTAGATATTACTGTGATCTTAGATGGTTTCCATGGTGATACATCAAAAATGTTCCTTATAGGAGACGTTAGCCCAAAAGATATGCGTCTATGCCGTGTCGCTCAAGAAAGCCTTTATGCCAGTATTCGTAAGGTCCGTCCTGGTATGAAATTAGGTGAAATTGGCACCATTGTAGAAAAATTTATTAAAACCAAAAAAACGGGCCTTGAAAAATACAGTATCGTTAAAGATTATTGTGGACATGGGATCGGTGCTGGTTTCCATGAAGAACCTCAGGTTATGCACTACAAAAATAGTGATAAAACCGTGTTACGCCCAGGCATGTGTTTTACCATAGAGCCTATGATTAACGCAGGACGCCACACCTGTATTTTAGATAAAGATGATAACTGGACGGTCACCACCTCTGACGGTAAAAAATCAGCTCAATGGGAGCATACCTTACTAGTGACTAAAACTGGGGTCGAAATATTAACCCTTCGTGGTGAAGAGGACTTCCCAAGAATTATTAATCATTAATTTCAGTTACGTCATTGCTATTACTGATTTACCCAACAAGATATTGTTGATGTAAATCGGTAATACTTAGCTTGCTCAAGGGACTCGATGACCACTTCACCCGCACTACTGGCCAAGACTGCATTACTTGAACAAAACAATGAACTACTTTCCCTATTTCGTCTCAAAGGCGACATCAAGCAGTTAGTGGCTCTACGATGCCAATTTGTCGATTGTTTATTGCAGCAACAATGGCGCGAACAAGCGCTTGATAGCTACCCCATCGCACTCATTGCCGTCGGTGGATATGGCAGAGCAGAACTGCACCCTCAATCAGACATAGACTTATTATTTCTGATTGACACCCAGTTAACCCCTTGTGAAGAAAAAGCACTAAGTGGCTATATCGCTTTTTTATGGGACGCCGGTCTTGAAGTCGGCCATAGTGTTCGCAGTATCGAAGAAACATTAACACTGGGAAGATGTGACGTAACCATCGCCACAAACTTAATTGAGTCCAGACTATTATCAGGTCCTCAATCCCTATACCAAACGCTCTATTCAAGTATTAGAAATGATGAGTTCTGGCCACCGAGTCAATTTTATATCGCCAAACGTGATGAACAACTGGCACGCCATGCAAAAGCCAATGCCTTCGATCTCGAACCCAACCTTAAGACATGCCCTGGCGGTTTAAGAGATATTCACACTGTGGCCTGGGTTGCTATGCGCTATTTCGATGCATCCAAAACAGAAGATCTCGTCGGGCATGGTTTCTTAGAAACTGATGAGCTCGACGAATTACTTGAATGCCAGTCATTTCTCTGGGAGCTTAGATTCGCGCTGCATATAATTTCCGGCAGAGATGAAAATCGCTTACTGTTTGATCTCCAGCGTCAGGTAGCCGATTTGCTCGGTTATGAAGACGCTACGGAGCTTGGCGTAGAGCAAATGATGAAACGTTACTATCGTACAGTTCGACGTGTAATGGAACTCAATCAAATGCTGCTTCAGCTTTTTAAGCGTGCCACCCTTGGCGATACTAAAGCACTAAAAATAAAGGTGATTAATCAACATTATCAATTACGTGGCCTCTTTCTAGAAAGCTTAACTGAACATTTGTTTGATGATCCAATGGAAATATTAAACGTATTTCTTCATGCTGCTAAAAACCCAAATATTCAAGGCATTTATGCCCCCACCCTCAGAAGCTTACGAAAAGCGAGACGTTCACAAACAGAAGCTTTAATGAATAAGGCTTCCTGCCGTGCCATTTTCTCTGAAATATTGCGGCATCCCAGGGGCATAGCGTCACTTTCTTTGATGCACAGGCATGGAGTATTATCAGCCTACCTGCCAGCTTGGCGAGAAATTGAAGGCCAAATGCAGTTCGATCTTTTCCATGCCTATACAGTTGATGAGCACACACATCGGTTATTACAAAATATTGACCGATTCTCACAACCAGAGCAAAAACAGGAATTCCCCTTAGGCTCTGTACTCATCAATCAATTACCTAAAAAAGGGCTATTGGTACTCGCTGCTATTTTTCATGACATAGGCAAAGGTCGCGGTGGGGATCACAGTAAATTGGGGGCTATCGATGCATTAGATTTTTGTAAGCTTCATGGGCTCAACGATCACGATGGTCGGCTGGTCAGTTGGCTCGTAGAAAATCACTTAGTGATGTCTGTTACCGCGCAAAGACGAGACATTTCCGATCCTGATGTTGTAGGAGAATTTGCCGATAAAGTCCGTGATGCTGTCCATTTAAGTTATCTTTACTGCCTCACTGTTGCAGATATTTGTGCCACGAACGAAAACACTTGGAATAGCTGGAAGAGTTCTCTATTGCGCGATCTCTATTTTTCCACCCAACGAGTGCTCGCTCGCGGAAAAGAAAAACCTGTGGATGTTCGTGCTAGAGTACGTGAACATCAAGCTAAAGCAAAGAAAGAGCTACTCAGACGCGGTGTTAAAGAAAAAAGCATCGATATTCTCTGGCAAAGATTTAAAGCTGATTATTTTTTACGCTACCAAGCAAGTCAAATTGCGTGGCATTGCGATGCCATCTTAAAACACCAACACGCAGAGCCTTTAGTGCTTATCTCAAAACACATCACTCGGGGAGGAACAGAACTTTTTATTTACGCACCCGATAAACCTAAATTGTTTGCAACTGTCATGGCTATTTTAGACAATAAAAACATCAATGTTCATGATGCCAGTGTCATGGCCTCTAAAGATGGCTATGTACTCGATTCCTTTGTTATTTTAGAGCAAGATGGCAGCTCTGTATCACAAATATCTCGCATTCAAGGCTTGCGAAAAACACTGATCAGAGCACTGAGTAGTGATACGGTTAAATTACCCAAATTTAAAAAAATATCACGACAAATGAAGCCCTTTAAAGTAAGAACTCAAGTCAGTTTTCTGCCTTCTCGACGTAGTAGCACCAGCATGATGGAATTGATTACTTTAGACAGTCCGGGATTATTAGCAAAAGTCGGTGAGACCTTATATCGATGTCACATCAGCTTGCTTGCAGCAAAAATAACAACGATTGGTGAACGAGCAGAAGATTTTTTTATGCTGCAAAATATCGAAGGTGATGCACTCGATCTTGAACAACAGGATCTCCTCCAACAAAGCCTAATAAAAGCACTGGACAAACAAACATAGATTAACTGAAAATAAGATCCGTTCATCTTATCCGAGTCAATAATCAAATAAGGGGCCATTCGCATCAATTATACTGGATCATTATTTTATTTTTTGCTCACCAAGATATTTTTATACCACTTAGGTATATAATCATTTTTTACTATAAATTCGTCAATGATATAATCAGGAGACATTCATGGAAGCTTTACGCCAACGCATAGAAGCTGCTTTCGAAATGCGGGCAGAGATCAGTCCAAATACTGTAGACACGAGTGTACGTGCAGATGTAGAGCAAGCAATTAGCCTACTGGACAGCGGCGAAGCTAGGGTTGCTGAAAAAATTAATGGCCAATGGCATGTTCACCAATGGTTAAAGAAAGCCGTATTACTTTCGTTTCGCATCTTCGATAATGCCGTTATCGATGGAGCGGAAACAAAATATTTCGATAAAGTCCCGATGAAATTTGCCGATTACGATGAAGCTCGCTTCAAAAAAGAAGCCATCAGAGTCGTCCCACCTGCTGCAGTTCGCAAAGGCTCATTTATCGGTAAAAATACCGTTTTAATGCCATCATACGTTAACCTTGGCGCCTATGTAGATGAAGGCGCGATGATCGACACATGGGCAACCGTTGGTTCATGTGCTCAAATTGGTAAAAATGTACATCTTTCAGGTGGAGTAGGGATTGGTGGTGTTTTAGAGCCACTACAGGCAGGGCCAACGATTATTGAAGATAACTGCTTTATCGGTGCACGTTCAGAAGTGGTTGAAGGTGTTATAGTAGAAGAAGGTAGCGTCATTTCGATGGGCGTATACCTCGGGCAAAGTACGCGTATTTTTGATCGCGAAACAGGTGAAATTCACTATGGACGAGTACCTGCAGGCTCTGTCGTCGTCTCGGGAACATTACCATCAAAATGTGGTACCTATAACCTCTACGCAGCCATTATTGTAAAAAAAGTCGACGCTAAAACACGTGGCAAAGTTGGCATTAACGAATTACTCAGAATTGTTGACTAATTTTTGCCAAGTGCATTATTAATTACTTGATAGATAAATAAAACCCGTATTTTGACGGGTTTTTTATTTAATCGACATAAGCAAAAGATCAAAACCATATTAACATTTTGATACATTTAAGCGTGATATTGATACAAGCTATTCTGCTAAAAACAACTTTACTTTGTAGTATCCATAATGAGAAAAAACGTGGCGCTACCTATGAAAAAACCACTCATCATTGCAACACTTATCTTCACTCCATTGGTCTTTAATACCTCAGAAGCAATGGATTCTGACATAGAAAAAGCACTGGTTAATGTGTGTAAAGCAGGTGCAAGTAACAGCATGCATAAATTGCATAATACAGTAAAACATTACCGTATTAATGAACGAAGAATCTACCCCCGCTTAGTCTGCAACGGTGAAACATTTCATCAATTTACCGTTAATCATGGTGCCGACAAAACAGCAAAATACATCAGTCGATATACCAAAGGGAATGTTAAGATTAAAGATATCGCTACGATCTACAGCTCTGATAAATTATTGGCAATCAACAATTAGGATTTAGCGTAAATAAAAGAGCTATACGGCTCTTTTATTTACGACCATCTCATCCAAAAAAATGGCATTTATCTTTCTATCTGTTGATTCCAAATTTCCAACCATACTTTAGCATCTGCTTCAGGCTCCATCGTTTCACAAGCGTCAATTTTTAACACTTCGCCTATACGCTGAGCCCCTAACTCTGTCAGTAACTCATCAAACTGTATACCTGCTCGACAAAAAGTATCGTAACTGGTGTCTCCTAGCCCTATTACACCGTATTTCAGATGTTGAAGATAAGGCCCCTTGGATTTAAGCATCTCAAACCAAGGAAGAATATC
Source organism: Shewanella sp. VB17 (assembly GCF_013248905.1). Lineage (NCBI taxonomy): Bacteria > Pseudomonadati > Pseudomonadota > Gammaproteobacteria > Alteromonadales > Shewanellaceae > Shewanella > Shewanella sp. VB17. The sequence goes on along the minus strand of NZ_JABRVS010000001.1, from coordinate 1,859,424 downwards.
ATCTGGCACATCACCTTGACCCGTTGTTGAGCACACGATTAACAGCACTTCATCTTGAGGGGGGATAAAATCTGTTAACTCATCACTTTGAAATAATTTAACTTCCCTACCTTTCGCTTGAATATCATCCCTTAAACTTTCTGCCACAAATTGGGCATTTCCATACACAGTTCCAAAAATCAGATTCACTTTTTTCATGGTATACATCGCTCAGATATTAATTTAGCTTTATAATTAAACAATACTTTATTGACAGCTTCATGCCAACTCACTTTACATGAAACTGCAAGGATATAAACTCAATGCGTCATTCTAGTCGACAGAAACATCTCAAACATTTACATCGAGCAGCGCACATCAGACGTATGTGTTACTTTAGAACCGTTAGATCTGATAATGCCAGTCATTCACAAGTTCAAGACCCACCATTAAACACACAAGATTTGAATATTGACCCTGAAGACGATAATAAAGTCACTAAATAACCTGAGCGACTCTATCTACACGTATGGTGTTAAATGCGCATTTATACAATCAATAATGACGGCTCTAAAGCCAATTCTTCATCATCCCAACCAAAAGCATCAAATAACTTAAACCACTCTGGTTCAAGTTCTGTCTCAACCGTCATTTTTATGCCTGTCCTTGGATGCCAAAAAGAAAGGCTTTTGGCGATTAGCCAAAGTCTGTTTATTGCGAAATGCTCTCTAAAAAAATGATTTTGTTTACCGTCTCCATGAGTTGTGTCGCCCACGATAGGATGCCTCAAATGTGCCATATGACGCCTTAATTGATGCTTGCGTCCAGTATGCGGAGAAAGCTTAACCATGGCATATCGGCTCGTTGAATATCGCCCAGATGAATAGGGGATCTCCGCATTGAGTAGAGGCTGATAACTGGTCACCGCATCTTGAGCAGCTTTGTTTGGATCAACATCTTTATCGCCATGATTATCAAGTTCAACTTTCAACGCGTAATCGAGAGTACCATCATCGTACATGTTCCCCCTCACAATCGCTAGGTAATATTTTTCAACTTTTTTAGCCGCAAATTGTTCACATAACACATTCGCCATTTCACTGCTTTTAGCAAATAATAATACCCCCGATGTTGGCCTATCTAAGCGGTGTACGGGAAACACATGACAACCCACTTTATCTCGTGTCATTTGCATAGCAAAGAAGCGTTCTCTACGCGCGAGGTATGAGCGGTGAACGAGTAAACCAGCAGGCTTATGAATAACAACAATATCATCATCTTCGAATAATATGTCTATTTCAAACGCTATCTCATGCTCATTTTCTGATAAATGGCTAATATTATCTGGCTCAACATTGTTATCATTGTTCACTGAGTAAATTATCCAAATCATATAAAATCATAATTAAAGCCTCTAGGTGGGGCTTAACATTCCACACATAATGAGCCATAGGAGCAATGGCGATATTTGATGGAAGTTCGCTATTTGATGTTATCAATGCATATATTTTGGGAATAAAAATAAACTGTAACCAATTCTCAAATGACATCACATCACAACTAAACGGTGATGTGCTAATCATTGCTTCTTGGGAAGGAGGCTCTTTTGACCACAAGCCATGAGCATTAAGTTCACTTTCTAACTGGCGTAGTTTTTTGATTACTTTACTATACAGCATGCCACTAAACCTTATTTTTATCTACTCGCTTACCACTTACATCAACGCATTATATTTAGCATGCAATAATATCATCTCAACGCACTTATCACTATAATAGCACCACTAAAAAGGCAAATCTTCAGTGTTATGGCAGGAAAATGACAGAAATAACGACCTTAACTCAATTCTTAACAACAGCAAATACTCAATTTCAGATCTATGACATGGGAAGAAGAGTCCAGCATATCGATATGCCAACCTTCCAAAAAATAGAAAATTTAACATCTGCTTACCCATACCCTATTCAAGGGCATGCACAATTTGCCATTGTTTTTTGGAATGCTAGTCAACAGCATTATATCTGGTTTCTAAAATTGCCATTAGATGAACGAGGCCTACTGTCGCCCGCACCAAGAACGCAATTTATTAGAATGATCATCGAAGCATTAGGTCGAGATCCTGCACAAGTGATTTCAGAAGAGCAGCAACAGAAATTGGCCAACCACCCTTTTTCTTTCAAGCCAATACCAGAAAAACTAGCCTTATTTAATGCACTAGTGAAAAAACGATTGGGTCAAAAAGCATCTCCTCAATATCAATTAGCCTATCAATATCTTTCCAAGCAAATGAGTGTTGAAAATTGGCAAAAAATTGGATTGCAAGGGATAGCAGATGTCTGCGTACGCCTTCATGAACCCAAACACCTCTCAATGATTATCAATAGTTTTGATTATGCAAGTCAAGAGGTACAAGTTGCGGTATGTCAGTGTCTCGAACATTTAACTATCGATAACCAACTTATCGATACTGTACTAAAGAAACTCATTACTGTAGATAACGAATTAAAACCTTATTTCCTGCGCGCTCTAGCTTCAGATGAAATAAGCTCTCAAATGGGAATATCTCACCTTGATGAGTTAGCGTTACTCGATACTAATGCATTAATCACCATTGCAGCACGAAATTGGACTGCATTAAAAAATCCCCAAATTCGAAGTATTTTCTTAGAAGCGCTTTCAAAGCAAGAACCACATTTATTTAATCAAATTTTTGCTGATATTGTCGCAATACCCTCATTAAGAACTTTACTACTATCTGAGCTTCGCAATCCACATAGGAGTGCAACGCTTTCTGCTGCTATAGGTGGATTATTTAAGGTGACAAAGGAATTATGACCGATTTATTATTTTTTATCGCTGTAATACTGATTGCTGCATTTTTTTGGCAGCTGCGCCAAATGGCAGAACTAAGTCGAATATTTGCCAATAAGGAATGCCAAAAACAAAAAGTGCAGCTGGTTGCTATTGCCATGGAGAAAGCTAGGCCATGTATTGGTGGTAGCAGTGGGCTTACCTGGAAAACAAAATATTTACTAGAGTTTAGCACCGATGGTATTAACCAATACCAAGCTCACATATTGATGCATGGCAAAAAAATACATCATATCCAATGGCCTATTTTTCCAGAACCTGAATGGTTTGATGCTCCTGAGGCTAAAGGTTCCGTGGGAGGAAGTTGTCATTCTCGAAAATAGCGATGACTTCGGTAAGTGTCACTCATCTAGATACTATCAATATTAAATAACATCCACAAAAAGAAAAAGCGCGTCTCCAATGGAATCGCGCTCCTTATTTCTTTTGTTAAGCAATCCTGCTATTTTTGTGCTCCCTGCACCGTCCATGCGTTTAACATGCTCCTTGCTTCATCCTTGATACTTCCCTTTTTCCTTGTAACAAACTCGCTAGCGAGTCAGTACTCATCCATGAACTTAGCCATCCATTGACTAAGCTAGCCCATCCATAAGCGTGTCCTAGCACATCCTTGTTATATCCTTATTACATCCCTTTTATTTCCATGTCTCTGTTTATAAATAAACAAATACTCTTCCATGATCTCAGTTAATCCATTTACTAAGCTAGCTCATCCATAAGCGTGTCCACATAAATCCTTTATTGCATCCTTGCTGCACTATCCTTGTATTACTGTCTTCCTGACAGTCAACATTCTATCCTAGATTGTTCAACTCTCCTTAGTCAGTATTACCACACCATCCTAGTGTGTCTCATCCTTGATAATTCCCTCTAGCGCTTATCCTTCAGCACTTTGCTCATCCCGAACAATGAATCCATTCATCAAAAGTATTTCCTTCTACGAGTTAAATTCTAGAGTAAATGTGAGTAAAAATGAGGGGCTGTAAAAAATCAATATTTAAAAAAGTAAGAGATATTCATCCAAACAAATACCAAAACACTGTTTATAAAGAAGAAAGTCTATGAGCATAGTCCTTATTCGTTACCTACTATTTCAGATCTCTCACAATCATGTGAGAGATCTCTTACATTTAGCCTAGCCGTTTAGGTTAACTAACATATGGACACGTCAGCGTTATCTTAAATAAAAAGAAAATGCCCAGTAAAATACTGGGGGTAACCTTTTTACTGACACGATCATTTTTCGCGATATAGCAAAAATAATGATTGTCAGCAACTACCAGCAAAAGCGTGTCCACACCTTACTAAGGCTCTTGCTGCTGGGTTGCCGTAGCTGTTAATGTCACACCATCATAGCTGGAGTAGCCATGAAGCATGATATAAACCTTACCTGAAGATTGAAGTACTATTTCACAACTTTCATTGCTTGTTGATTTATAAGGACGACAATCATAATCAACTCGGGTAGGGAGCCTATTTTTCGCCACATATAAATCAGCATCACCAGAGCTACCAGTCAGTTGAACGCTAATCGTAAGATTGTCCTCCTCTGTTGTCAGTACATACAGTACTTCACTGCTTCTTACATCACTCAGATCGACCACTGGAACACCTGATACTAATTGTTTTGCAATGGGATCTGGGTTATCACAACTGTCATTATCATCACCACAGGGAATATTATTATTAAAGAAATTGGCCACTTTAGGCCAAATTAAGTCAATTCTTACCCCTTGATTTTCACAACCACCAAAATGATGTAATGCGATCACACTATTACTGCTGCTAGCCAATACTGGTGATCCTGAAGATCCTCCTGTTGTGTCACAGTAATAACCAGTATCGGTATTAGTACCACGTCCTCCAGTCATTGCCGTGTCTATCTGACATAAACCACCCGCATTTTGATCGCTCTCTATCGAAAGTTCTTTAGGGTTGCCAGCACCATGCTGAGGAATAAAGATTTGTTCACCTTTTTCAGGTGTGCGAACATCAAGACCGAAGTAGCCAAATTGAGTAATATCAGCAAAATCATTAACAGTAAATAGACTGTAGTCTAAATTATAATCCGTATCTAGCAGCTGAGCCCCTGTCACCTTAACCACTTTATCCAGCACCCTACCATTACACTCAAGATATTGATAATTGAACCAAATTTCACTATTTTCAACTTCATTCTGCGTTGACATACAATGATTATTGGTAAACATATGATTACTGTCACCAACACGCCAAGCCGTACACAGACCACGTCCTCCCATCAACAAACGTGCTACCGGTCTACTGCGATCAAATTCATTAGAATAGTCTCCAGCCCAGCATTGCACGTCACGGCGTTCATTTACACCACAAGTAGACAATTTATCGACACTATCAGGAAACAGCTGACTTTCAGCGTTACTGGTTATCGGTGAAAAATCAGAGCCAGATGAATCATTCTCTTCATTACCAGCAAAAAAATGGTCGACTTTGATACCATGCTCAGAACGCCATGTATTCACATCTGGTAAGTGCAACGTAACAATTGCTGTATCTCCGAATATCGACATGCTAGAAAACTGATTAACACCATTTTCGCCTGCAGACTGACTAAACGTGCGTTTAGTACCTGTTTTATTATCATAACGGTATACTTCAGTTCCTGCCAAATTGGACACTGTGACCCATGCATTGTCAGGAATATTGAACTGACTAAAGTGAACCTTAATAAAATTAGCATCACTTTGATAGAGTGTTAAATGACGCTCATGTTGAGTAGATAGAAGGCCTATAAAGGGAGAAAGATTAAAATCTGTATTAACGACATTTGCAATAATTGGACTACTTGTATGGTGTTTATTGTCATCGGCGAATGATGACCCTGAGGCCAATAATGTGAAACCAAAAAGCAGACAGAGATTGTTGTTTTTCATGCAAAAACTCCTATTGTTACTTAAAGTTGATTTGAAGCACATCGAGCGCTTAGCTATTTCAACTAAGAAACATTTTATAGTCTTACTTTGCACGACTTACAAATTACACACTGAAAAACAACACTATTATCCACCATTAGTATGATACATTTGAGTTAATTTGACTGAGTATGCTATTTTCACCAAAACTAAAAATAAACAAGTCGATAATGATATTGACACATCTTATTGAGGAATATTAAATACCGCAGAAGTGCCAATAAATCTATTCAAGCTTGAACCATGCTAATCTAAGGGGTAAATCTTTTAATTTAAGTGGTTACGTTCTAAATTTTATATAGTAAACATAGTATTATAGCTAAGTGCGGGTAAAGTTGATTAAGTATCATACGACCTTACCTACACCTTTCATATTATCAATGCGCGTTAATCTAGGTTATTTTATCACGCCACAAGCCATTCTAGCACCACCGCCGCCAAGTGGTTCAGGATGGTCAGAGTGATTATCACTGCCAAAATGTACCATTAATGATAAACCTTGAACGTCTTTAACCTTCAAGCGTGGGCCAAGCACAGCTGTTTTGGCAATTCCTTCCTCATCAACAAACAAAGGAGGGAGATCACCTTGATGATTAGCAGTACTCCATGGCAAACCATGTTTACTCGTATTATCTGGATCATAATGGCCACCAGCAGCGCCGCCTAAAACGGTTTTCCCTTCTTTAGTTACAGCTGCACAACTGCCTGTCTGATGTACGTGAAAACCGTGCATTCCAGGTGTCAAACTAGTGAGATTAGGAGTCAATACAAGTCCAAAATCAGAATCTTTTAATCCAATAGTACCAATCTTACTATTACCGTTTGGACTCAAAAGCTCCATGTTAACAGTCATATTCTGAGCCAGAATACTGCTAGAAAACAACATCACAGCCACACAGAGCAATCCTACTAATGTTTTCATATCTCATATTCTCTTTTTATCAAGTAAATTTGAATACTAAAGCATAGATGATTAGCCCTTCTCATGCCCAACACGCTCATAAATTACATTCAATCACCTAACCTGTCATTAGCCACTGACTAAGCCAAGTTGATGGTGCTTGCCATGATATGATGACTCTTACTTAACGCGTTTAATACTGCCTGCATCGATGCAGTGACAATATCTTCACATTGAGCTGCGCCACAATAACGCGTGCCTTTAATACTAAGTTGCACATAGGCTATGGCCTCTACTTGTTCGTTTTTCGCTCCCATTTTTCGGGGTAATGCATGTTCGCTATAATCAATTAGGACAATATCGCTTGCAATGACTTCACTTAATCCTTTAACAAAGGCCCCTAATAAGCCTTTGCCTTCTCCACGAATCGCAACGATGCCATCAATACCCAATACCTCAGCGTGTAATTTATCAATATTACCTTCACGACTCAGTTGATAACTGTTTATCTTAGTATTTTGTAGTGGACTTAAATAGGTTTTCGAAAATATATCGTAAAGCAGCTGAGATGACACTTCACCTTCACTATCTTCTGCAAACGTTTGAACATACGGACTGAAATCGACTTGCATCCAACGTGGCATTTCGATGCCGTAATCTTGTTCAAGCACGTACGCAACGCCCCCTTTACCTGATTGACTATTAATTCGTATCACTTGTTGATATGTACGCCCTAAATCACGAGGATCTATGGGTAAATAAGCCACTTGCCAATGTGCATCAGGATCCGTTTTACGCTGCTCAATATCTATAGTCATGCATTTATTAATCGCATCTTGATGGCTCCCCGAAAATGCAGCAAAGACCAGCTCTCCAGCATACGCATGACGTGGATGTACAGCTAATTGCGTGCACGACTCTACAGTCGTAATGATACGATCCATGTCTGAAAAATTTAACTTTGGATCAATACCTTGGCTATAAATATTCATTGCCATGGTCACAATATCCATATTACCAGTACGCTCACCATTACCTAATAAAGTGCCTTCGATACGATCTGCACCAGCAAGCACTCCTAATTCAGCAGCAGCGACACCACAACCTCGATCATTATGTGTATGCAAACAAATGGTGACTGATTGACGATGGCTAATATTGTCACAAACCCATTCTATTTGATCCGCATAAACATTAGGAGTTGATACCTCAACAGTGGCGGGTAAATTAATAATCACTTTCTTTTCAGGCGTGGGTTGCCAAATATCAATCACTGCATCGCACACCTCTACCGCGTAATCCATTTCTGTACCGGTAAAACTCTCTGGTGAATATTGAAAAGACCAATTCGTTTCAGGCTGCTGTATAGAGAAGTCACGGACCCATTTGGCACCCTGTATAGCAATCGCCTTAATTTCATCACGCGATTTTCTAAACACTTGCTCCCGCTGAACTTTAGAAGTCGAATTATACAAATGAACAATCGCATTTTTTGCACCTTTTAAGGCCTCAAAACTGCGTGCAATTAGCGGCTCACGTGCCTGGGTTAATACTTGAATGGTTACGTCATCTGGAACTAAATTTTGCTCAATTAACTGGCGTACAAAGTCAAAATCAGGGGCCGAAGCTGCTGGAAAACCTACTTCAATTTCTTTAAAACCGACATCGACTAATAGTTTAAACATTTCCAGCTTTTGATTGGGGCTCATAGGCTCAATTAATGCTTGATTTCCATCACGTAAGTCTACACTACACCACTGCGGTGCTACCCGAATAGTTTGATTAGGCCAGCGCCTATCTACTTTCTGTATTGGCGTAAAAGCGCGGTATTTTTTATGGTTAAAACTTAAGTGATGATTGATATGATTAGACACTATTCATTATCCTTGTAATTGGGGGAGTCAGCAGTAATGAGAAAAATGAATTGGCGAGTTGGCGCACCTTTAGTAAGGCGTATCACCCTTTATTTCCAATTAGAAACTTTGCTCAGATTCCATGGTATAACTATAAATAATTTTTTGTAGTGAATGGTTGCAAATTCACCTTAAAATAAGCACAATAATGCAATAACTCACTACTTAAATGAGTTTTAGTAGTGAGTTAATACATTAGGAGTCCTAGATGCAAGCAATGATTCAATTAGATCGAACAGACAAAAAAATATTACAATTAATGCAAAATAATGCACGTATCAGTAATTTAGAATTAGCAGATAGTGTCGGTTTATCCCCTACACCTTGTTCTCGTCGTGTCAAACGTCTAGAAGAGTCAGGATTAATAGACAAGCATGTCACCTTACTAAAACCGTCAGCACTTGGCTTAAACCTCACGGCAATGATTGGCATTTCAATGGACAGGCACACTCCGGAGCGTTTTGACTATGTTGAAAAAGCCGTAACCGCATTACCCGAAGTACTAGAATGTTTAATTGTAACGGGCCAATCGGCAGATTTCTTACTCAAAGTCGTCGTACGTGATATGCAACATTATGAGCAATTATTACTCGGGCACATTACTCGATTAGAAGGAGTAACAGGTGTTCATTCAAGCTTTGTATTACGAGAAGTATTAAAAAGGACTGCTCTGCCGCTGGGTTAAAAATAACAACATAGGTACATCTTAGATCCCAAAGATAACCGACACACTTTACTCATTAAATCGTTTTTGATGTTAAAGATAATCCAAAAATAGTTCTAATAAATTAGCTCATTCATAATTTATCTGGATTATCCTCAATAGAATGAATAAAACGCAATAAAATGTATTCACATCCCTATACCATTCATAATACCAATTTCATTCAACCAAATTATTTTCACGATAAATTTCCTTCCTGCTTTACTTATTTTGATAGCATCACTGACTTAACATGAACGACTTTCCCTTTGTTCGTTATAATTTCTTTATTAACTTTACATTTCTCAAAATTATTTATAATGACAGCAGTTTCTTCACTGGTAAACACTTCGGTTTGTTTTGACTTAACAAACCTTATTATACCGCCTAAATGAGTAACATTTTCAGGCATTTTAGTTTTAAAATCACTATCACCAACAAAAATAACAACAGGATAAACTGAATCTGAATTGATATTGAGAAAATCCGCTAAAACTTGACTTTTTTTATTGCTTGTTACAATAGGATTTGTAAACTTACTTAAGCTTTTGTTTATTTTCAGTGTCCATTCATTTTTATTTTTAGATCCAAAAACTCGACCTTTTACATTATTTTTATCTATAACGAAAATACCGTATACTGACACAAAGACATAATCAACCTTAGTAACCCCTGCATCCGAAAAAAGCTTTAAACCACTAATTAAATGATATTTATTTTTATTAAAAAATAATCTAAGCATAAATGTAATTATAAAATCACTTAACAATACATTAAAATAAGGACGCTTAAATACACCTATAATTATCAATAGTGAAACAGTAAAATATAGAGCATTGTATAAAAAGCCTGTTATTAAATTAAAATCCATAACTACACACCTTCCTTTGCAATCTAAAATGTAAATAATACTATTATCAATATGGGGATACAGCTAATATAATTAACCCCTCATATCTTATCCACAGCTCTGAAAATATTAACTGTTAATGTTATAACACACTATCTGATTCTTTAGATAGTACATGGCAATAATTTTTAAGCTCTTGCACTATACTGACAACAGAATTTTTCTGCGGTGGACATAGCCAATCAAAAAAATTCAATAGCTCATTCATATTATTACCAATAATTTTAGCTAGATTTGTTTTACTCATTTCTAAATCAATAGGCAATTCTGTTTCTTTATCGATTACATGAGATATATGTACGCTCCTAAATTGGAATACATCTAATGCTACTAATTTAGAACGTAAATCAACACATTTCAGCCTCAAAGGCTCTGGTAATGAATTAATTTCACCGCCATAGTGATCAAGTGTCTCCCACAGTTTTGATAAACTTAAAATAGCGTAACTGACTGTCATACGAGTGATGGCTTCATATTTCTTATTGGTAAGATCGTAATTGCCATTTTCAAAATAATCTAAGAAAACCGCCCTTGATATCGTCAAATCATATATTTGATCAGATAATAGCCATGTTAACTCTTCAGATCTTTGCATGTAACCTCACAGAATCATAAACGTTTATTCAATAATAGTGGGGTTCTACACCCACCAATATGTAAATTATTTGTTAAAATAACACTGCTAGGCCTTTTTTGTAAACCGATTGTTTTAATACCTTGTCATTTACCTTACCCATTGACTCATTACAAATAAAATGGCTCTAATTCAGCTTTGATATTAGCGAGAAGGGTGACCTCACTTAGAATTGATTTAAGATAAAATGTGGAAATTTAAAGCGCTAGATCACTTCAAGTAAACGAGCAAGATAGCATCAGCCTATGGTGGATCTGTTAACTCTAAGCATTAATGGGCTAATCGTTTTCGCCATTTTCCATTATGTTTATCAATGCAGTTCTCTTCCGTATCAAAATAGACATGATGCTTAATGTCTTTGATGTGTATATCGATTGAGGAAAGGGCTTGTTTAATCAGCTGATAAAGATACTCATCATGCTTAGATATTTTTATATTACTAAGAGCTGAGTTAGTATCAAAGATACAGGTAATACGCATAGAAGCTTCGACATTACCGTAGTGAACGCTATGAGTAAGCCATTCAAAACCATCTACATTATTCTGAGCGGTTTCACACACTAGAGTCAAAGTCTCTCTGATACTGTTCTCAATCTTTTTATCTGTCTTTTTCATCACAATGTAATCAAGTAACCTTTAAGAGCTGTGTTACTCAGATCCCTCATTTTTAGATTTTTCATTGTATAACACCATAAGCATACCAGATAATTGCATGATCTCTGCATTGAGCATCTCACGCTTCTTTTCAGCCGATTCCGACTTATCTCCAGATAATGCTTTTAGCGCCTGTTTCAATGCCTCAATGCGCAATTTAATATGCTCAATTTGTTCATCAATGATTGATGTGGGCCCAATCTTGACGTCTTTTATCCCCTCGGACGTTTTCTCTTGCCGCTTGACCATAAAACGGCCAACATCTAACTGATGTGCAGCTTTTCCCATCTCTGAGATAGCAACAACTTCACCTTCTCCCTTTTTAGTTAACATAACGGTCTCTGGCTTTGACGTCATATTTACATCAGCGACAGATCTTCCCACTGAGTTAATCGCATTCGTTAAGCCATAAATATTCATAGCCGTCTCCTTTAATCACCATGCTGAGATACTCTCACCACTGTATTTTCCTTTTCTCATAACAGAATACTTATTTATCGGCTAAATAAACTTTTTCTTAAGCATTACCAATAAAGAAAAAAGGTTAACCTAATGATTAACCTCTTCGACCTTAAACAATACGAATGCTATTTAAAACGATTTGTTTACAGTAAACTGGCCAGCATTTCAGCTGAATACTCTACGAGTTCTTTACCTTCTCGAACACGGGTAACATAATCTGGATTGGCAATAAAAGGTCTCCCGATCGCTAATAAATCAAATTTATCTTCAGCAATTGCTTTACTACCCGTTTCAGGGCTGTAACTGCCAACACCAACGAGCGTCTTACTATAAACACTGCGTATATAGCTAGACACGCGCCCGCCAAGGTAATCAAACTCCATAGCGTCATCAAAAATGCCTATATGTAAAAAAGCCAAATCACGCTCTTCAAGCTTAGCTAACAAGTAATCGAACACTGCGCGGTCTTTGCTATCTCCATTCATATTAAAATAAGCACCAGGTGAAACTCGCAATGCGGTTCTGTCACTGCCAATTCGAGCCGTAATCGCATCAACAACAGCGAGTGGGAAACGAGCCATATTTTCAGCAGTTTGACCATATTCATCTGTACGACGATTACTGTCATAATGCAGGAACTGATCAATAAGGTAGCCATTAGCGCCATGGATTTCGACGCCATCAAAACCTGCATCTATCGCATTGGCTGCAGCTTGTGAATAATCGGCAATTAATTGAATTATCTCATCATGGCTTATAGCTTTAGGCACTTGATAGGTAAGCTCACGCATCCTGGGAACACTTCCTTCTACGCCAACAGCGGAAGGAGCTAATACCTGAGTTGAACCTGATTGGTCGAAAAAGTGAGAGTGTGCGACTCGGCCAGTATGCCATAGCTGCGCAAATATCTTACCACCAGCTTGATGGACAGCATCCGTCACGACTTTCCAGCCATTAATTTGAGCAGGGGTAAATAAACCCGGAGTATTAGGATAACCTTGAGCATCAGGGCGAATAATCACGGCTTCAGAAATGATCAGTCCCGCTTCAGCACGACGAGCATAATATACGGCCATAGCCTGAGTTGGCACTAACTTCTCATCTGCCATACTACGCGTCAGGGGCGCCATCAGAATACGATTTTGTAAAGTGATCGTCTCGTTAAGAGTCACTGTTTGAAATAAGTTATCAGTCATACCAATCTCTATATCTTGAATGTTTATTCAAGATATCCTTATTTGAATGATCATTCAATAATTATTTTGAACAAATATTAAAAAGTAAGTACAATCAGTGAATAGATCATTAATGAGCACAAACCACTAATGCGTAATGCCGAGTTTGATAGAGAAAAAGTACTGAGATCTGCCATGACCGCATTTATGGACAAAGGTTACGGCAAAACAAGTATGCAAGATCTAACTAAAGCCACGGGCTTACATCCGGGTTCTATCTATTGTGCATTCGATAATAAACGTGGCCTTTTGTTAGCTGCTTTAGAACAATATAAAATTGATAGAAATATTGAATTTCAGTATTTTTTTTCTGGCAATAGACCGGTATTAGTTGAACTAAAAGCTTATCTGGATAATACCGTTCAGGAGTGCATCAGTTGTGAAGCAGCAAAATCCTGCTTACTGACAAAAGCCCTCAACGAAATGGCTCAGCAAGATGAAGAAGTACAGAAAATTATTACCGATAACCTAGTAAACTGGCAACAAGGGCTAGCAAATATCTTTGAGCTAGCTCAAGTAAAAGGTGAACTCACTTCTAAGCGTGATAGCCAACATTTAGCACGTTTTTTAGCTATGGGAATTTATGGTTTAAGGACCTTTGCACACACTCATCCTCAAGCTGAAGTTCTGCAAGAATTAGCCGAGCAACTGTTTCTAGATATCTGTGCATAGTGGTCTATTTTACTGAATTAACTCATTAGACTAATTACAAGTGTTCAAAAAAATAAAAGCCTAGATTGATGAATTCCTACAAAAAAACAGAATATCTATCGAGCCAAATTTATACCGACATAAGGTTAGCACTGACAAACCACCTCACTCTGCGTTATCCTATCAGCCACTAAGATCACCAAAGCTTGCTATGACAATAGAATTAATCAACCTCCCCGATCCTGAAATAACCTGTGCAACCTGTCAGGCTTGTTGCTGTAGACTTCAAGTGCTTATTATCTCTGAAACAGGTGTACCGGAAGAATATATAGAAGTGGCAGATTGGGGCGGAGATGTAATGCGCCGTTTAGATGATGGCTGGTGTGCTGCATTAGATCGTGAAACAAAAATGTGTACTATCTACGAAAATCGCCCTTGGGTATGTAGAGAGTTTGAGATGGGCTCCTACGAGTGTAAAATAGAACGTGCCGAAGGTATGTAAATAGAGCGTATCTCATCGATAGTGGCTGATTAAAGGATATTCAGTGAAATTAAAATCAATATACTACTTTCAATCCACCTATGAACAAGGCAGTATTACAGCTGCTGCACGCCAGTGCTTCGTTTCTCAGCCTTCTATAACTGCAGCAATATCACAGCTTGAACAGCAGCTTAATGTTGAACTTTTTATCCGTCACCCTGGGGGGGTACGACCCACATCAGCTGCTGATAAGCTCTACCCTCTGGCAAAGGAAATGAGTGAAAACAAACAAAATATACTGAACTTATTTAACGACTCCCCGGCCCCTATTCCACTTCGTTTAGGCTTAATGCGCTCGCTCGGTGCACAACGCATGAGTGAACTGCTGACCGAACTAACACAAAGAATTGATAATATAGAGTTAACTCTTGTTGACCCTGATGAGCCATGTGATGCTAGAGTCATACTATCTCAGTCAACATTAAGCAGTGAAGCTTTTATTCCTATCTGGGAAGATAAATACCAAATTGCCATTCCAATAAATTGGCCCTTAGCAGCAAAACCATTAATAGAAATTGCAGATCTAGATGGACTTCCTTTCATCAATCGTACACCTTGTGATGCTCTTGATAGACTTAAACAAACCATGGCTATAGCAGGAGTACGATTTCAACCTAGAGCCAACATACGTACCATTGAATACACTTGGCCTTTAGTCTGCGCCGGTATAGGCGCAGCACTGCTTCCTGAATGGCAAGAAATAAAACATAATCGCGATTTAGTACTACGACCTATAGCAGGAGAAAAACTGATCAAATTAATAGGATTAGCTTACAATACAAGTAGAGTCAGTGAGCCGATGATGACCGCAATACTATCAGTCTGTCGAGGTAAGCTTTAAGCTAGAGCTTGCCAATGAAAACATCACCGACCTTGCGCTAATGACAGTTCTTATTCTTCTATTTTACCACGAGCACAGGACAATGAGCTTTATTACTGATGACCTCTGAGACATTGGGATTTAGTAGGTGTGATATACCTTTATAGCCATGACTTCCAATGACTATCATGCCGACCTGTTGCTCAACACTCTCTTCTATGATTTGTGCCACCACATCTCCTCTCCTTATCACTGGAATAACCTTTAATCCCTCATCTAAATATTCCGCTATTTCTCCTGCTAATTGGGTGGTTTTCTGACGTAATGGGATCACATGTTTATGCTCAAGATCTGATGATTTTTCCAACACTGTGCCATAATGATGTAACCTATTACCTTCACTCATGACATGTAACAGCCGAATATTCACATGATATAAATTAGCCATTTCTATTGCATATTTTAGTGCATGAGAGGCTGTTTCAGAGAAATCGGTTGGGCATAATACCTGACGAGTACGCATAGTAACCTCCGGCTAATTTGCTCATTATTGAGCTAAAATAACAAATTTCACAATACATTATTTGACAACCAAAACAGGACATGTAGCACCATTAGCAATAACTTCAGCAACATTAGTATGTAAAAAATGGGACAAACCACTCCGACCATGGCTAGCCATTACTATCATTCCAGCATCGAATTCAGCCGCATCAGCTAAGATCTGCTCAATAGGAAAGCCTCGTCTAATGGCTGTTTCAATTGATAGATCGCTTTTAAGATCACAGAGAAGCTCCTGCATTTTTTCTGCTGCAGCATCCTCCATTTGTTGAGCCAGAGACTCAGGATCGATCGCTAATATTTGATAGTTTTCATTACCAAGGGGCTGATCCACAACATGTAACAATCTTAAACTCACTTGATAAAAATTAGCCATTTCAAGCGCGTATTTTAATGCGTGGGATGCCGTTTCTGAAAAATCGGTTGGGCAGAGTATTTGCCGAGTTCTCATCAGTCTCTCCTTATCAATAATATAATGATAGCGTTAAACGTTATCAATAATGTCAAAGTGTCATTAAAACCGTAATCTTATCTACATTTTCCATCGAACGCTAACACACACATTTTCCCTCCAAGCAAGCTGACTGCAAATTAAATGATAAAAATGCATTTTTATCTACGAACACTTGAAATTTTAATTTTATTTTTGCGGTCTTTCTTTAAGCACATTGTGATAACCATTAAAAGTCAGATAAATAAATACGTTAAAACCTAAATAATTTTTTATGTCGTATTTGAAAATTATCACTAATCTTATACCTGAGTTTCATCATTAATCAAAAAGGGAATAGTATGACAACTAAAGTTCAACACTCTATGACAGGGGCAGCATTAGCCCTGACTATGGCAGCATTAGCGGGCTGTGCAAATACTGGAACATCAGAAACTGCCCAAACTGCAATGTCTAAAGGTAGTAGTGATCTTGTACACTGCTATGGCGTTAATACTTGCAAAGGCCATAACGATTGTAAAACAGCGAACAACGCCTGTGGTGGGCATGCCAGCTGTAAAGGCACTGGTTTTGTTGCTATGTCAGCTAAAACCTGTGGTAATGTTGGTGGAAATGTACAAGATGATTGGGTTGGCAGTATCTCAAAAACAGAACTAGTACACTGTTATAACGTCAATGCCTGTAAGGGTCATAACGATTGTAAAACAGCGAACAATGCCTGTAACGGACATTCAAGCTGTAAAGGCACTGGATTTGTAACAACGCCAGCGAAAGCTTGTGATGATATTGGTGGCAAAATAGGAGTTTAACCCTCCATAAACCTCCTGTACAGGATTCAGCATACCGATAAGCAACTGATTTTAAAACATTATCTTATCAATTAAGAGTATAGGTAATGCTTTTAAAATGTATAACACAATTAAGATCATGATGATGTTAATTAAATAGAATCGTTATTCCCATTCAATATTGGATAAAGACTTGAATATAGGCATTTTTATAGATGTCTATATTTTATATCATTACCGAGGTAAGCACAGAGTGACAAAAACGGCACTAACACACGATTTTCTCGGCTTCGGATTAGGATTAAGAACCCAGCACTTTGATCATGTCCTTCAACATCGTCCTAACATAGATTGGTTTGAAATATTATCTGAAAATTATATGGTTGCAGGAGGTAAACCAAGATATTATCTTGAGGCGATAGCTGAACAATACCCTGTTGTTATGCACGGTGTGTCAATGTCAATTGGCAGTACCGATCCTATCGATATGACATATCTAACCGCATTAAAAAAATTAGCCAATGAAGTGCAACCAAAATGGATCTCAGATCATATTTGTTGGACCTCAATTCACGGTGTAAACAGCCATGATCTACTCCCTTTACCTTATACAGAGGAGACAATTAACCATGTCGCTGAGCGTGTCCGTATCGTACAGGACTTTCTAGGAAGGCGCATTTTGTTAGAAAATGTCTCAAGCTACCTCTCTTATAAAGACTCAACCATGGATGAATGGACTTTCCTTAACGCGGTTTCAGAGCAAGCTGATTGCCTTGTGCTACTGGATATTAACAATATTTACGTTAGTGCTAGAAACCATCATTTCGATCCCATCACTTACCTTAACAAAATATCTCCTCATCGAGTACAACAATTCCATCTGGCTGGACATTCCGACTATGGCGATTATGTTATCGATACCCATGATCATGATGTTCCAAACAGCGTTTGGGAACTTTACCGTGCCGCCTTAACACGCTTTGGAGCGGTCAGCACTATGATAGAGAGAGACGGTCATATTCCTGAGTTTTCTGCACTGGAGCAGGAATTACAGATTGCTCGAGATATCGCAAATAAAACTTTGCCTAATTTGTCATTAAGTTCAGCTCAGCACAGCACAAACATTACACATCAGGATGTACACTATGAAATTAAAAGAGTTACCAATGCTACTAATGATCAGACTTAAGGATAAAAGCAGGACGTTCCCTAATGGCATCTCTTAAACAAACCCAAGTACTCCTGATGGATTATATTCTTGCAGATAAGCTCTGTGACAGCGCTCAAGCTGATAAATATTCAGCTTTGTCAGCCATTATTACAGCTAACAGTCATGAAGATTGCCAAAACAGGATAGGGATTTATGCCAGTGCATACCGACTAAGGCTAATTGAAACAATAGAAACAGATCACGAAATACTTTGCTGTTACCTCGGGGATGAACTTTTTGACAAAATGGCACAAAAGTATATCGACACTCATCCGTCATCTTATCGATCACTGCGATATTTTTGTGATCCTTTGCCACAATTTTTAAATGACGACACGTTTTTCAGCCAGTATCCTATTTTATCTCATATTGCCGCTTTCGAACGTCACCTTCTCAATGCTTTTGATGCCGAAGAGCAATCCAGAATCAACTTTTCTGAATTTGAACAACTTGCTCCTGAATATTGGCCTGAAAGCCGGTTAAGATTCCATCCAAGTATGCAAATTTATCAATGCCAAAGCAATGCAGTCGAAAGTTGGCAAGCATTGAAGAATCAACACACACCCCCTCAGCCAGATTACACCTTAGCCAGCAGCTGGTTGCTCTGGCGAGGCAAAGAGAGGCTCACTGAATTTATCTCTCTCGCCGAATACCAACGAGTCTTGCTAGAGGGATTTCTCAAAGGACAGACTCTCGCACAACAATGTGAGTTAATGCTCAATTACTTTAATGAAGAACAAGCCCCGGTAAAAGTACTACAAGCTATACGTTCTTGGTTCGAGATGGGACTAATCCGCGCTATCGCTTAAGTGCATGCTTAACCTATCTTAAATATAGGATAAGGCTGCTATTCATAACCCTAAATTCTCACCAGCGCAGCCTCTTTTCATCGTATCAAGAATAAACTGGATGTTTTTCACTCATTCAATTATGCTATCACAAATAGACCGACCAATCAGTCTACTGAAAATAACATAAATTTGATTAAAATATCTCAGCTGGAGAGTGAATATGAACATCCCCATTCAACAAACAGACAATGTAACAGCTAAGGACATAAACTTAGCAGATTTACTTCACTGCCAGCAAAAAAGCTACCGCTCACAACCAGCGCCGACCTACGAGCTCAGGATCTCGCAACTTAATACTCTTAAAACCGCGCTATTGAAATGTAAACACCCTTTAGCCGAAGCACTCAATCAAGATTATGGTAACCGATCGACCAATGATACTTTTATCTCAGAAATCATGCCTAGCATCAACAACATTAACTACTGCCTTAACAATCTAAAAAAATGGATGAAGCCCAGTCGTCGTCACGCAGGTTTACTACTTGCTCCCGCTAAGGTTTATGTTCATTACCAACCTGTAGGCGTTGTCGGCATCATTGTTCCCTGGAACTTTCCAGTCTTTCTTTCACTCGGCCCATTGATCACTGCACTCAGTGCAGGTAATCGCGCCATGTTAAAACTTTCTGAATTTACACCACAAACAAATAAAGTGCTCACTGAAATGCTAACCAGCATTTTTGATCAAACCATCGTCGCTGTTGTCGAAGGAGAAGCCGATGTGGCTGCACAGTTTTCTTCACTTCCATTTGATCACTTACTTTTTACCGGTTCCACCACTGTTGGGCGTCATGTCATGCGTGCAGCTGCAGCCAACTTAACTCCTGTTACGCTCGAATTAGGTGGAAAGTCTCCCGTACTTATCGCCCCAGATATGCCCGTATCCATTGCTGTCGAACGTATGATCTATGGTAAATGTTTAAATTCAGGACAGATCTGCGTCGCACCAGATTACATCTTGGTGCCAAAAGAAAAACAAGCTGAATTTATTGCAGCCTATCAAAAAAAGTTTACCACCATGTATGGCAAGGTAAGCAACAATGATGATTATGGTGCCATCATTAATCAACGCCAATTCGACCGTTTAACCGCTGTACTTGAAGATGCAAGAGTAAAAGGAGCTACCATTGTTAGTGCCAATAGTGAGACTATTAATGCTGAACAACGTAAAATACCGACTCAGCTCATTACCGATGTCAGCGATGACATGCGCTTAATGCAAGACGAAATATTTGGGCCTCTGCTCCCAATATTAGGCTACAACACCTTAGATGAAGCAATTGACTATATTAATGATAGACCACGACCACTGGCGCTTTACATCATGAGTTTTAATACTAGTACGCAGCAATTGATAGTAAATAATACCCATTCTGGTGGAGTATGCATTAATGAAACCGTCTTTCATGTTGCTGCTGACGATGCTCCATTTGGAGGAATAGGTCCTTCAGGCATGGGACATTATCACGCTAAAGAAGGCTTCTTAACCTTCAGTCATGCAAAAACAATCTTAAGCCGAGGTAAAATCAATGCCGGTAGATTTGTGCACCCCCCTTATGGGACATGGATTCAAGCTATGTTATACAAACTATTTTTACGCTGATACTATTTGTTAGCACAGGGTAAATCTTCTTTTAAGTGACATGTAAAATTAAGTCGGCAAATGAAAAAAATTGATAAAAAACAAACGATTTTAGATACCGCACTAACATTATTTGTTAGCCAAGGTTTCTATGCAACCTCGACCGCCTCTATCGCTAAAAAATCAGGGGTTGCAACAGGCACTCTTTTTCATCACTTCCCTTCTAAAGATAAGTTGATGGAATACCTTTTTCTATCTATTAAACAAGAATTTGCAGATGCTATTCTCGCTTCAATTACCGACAGTGGCAACTTAAAAGAAGATGCTAAACACCTCTGGTTTAGTGCGATTCAATGGTCGATAGAAAATCCACTCAAACAGGATTTTTTTCAACAATACTCTATGTCTCAATCCATCTCTATAGAGATCCGTGAGCAAGCAATGAACTCCATACTTAGTTTCATGGGAGCGCTAATGAAAAAAGGACACACCCTCGGTTTACTGGCTGAGTACCCATTAAATTTAATGCTAGACAACTGTCATGGGCAATACCTCGCTGCCACCCGTTACTTCTTAGATCATCCTGAAAAGTGGCAAGATCCTAAACATAAAGCAGCTAGTTTTCATCTATTTTGGAATGCCATGGCTAAAAGCTAAATCAGTGCCGCAGAAATCCAAGTAATAACCAAAAAATAATAATGACAAAAACTTACTCTACCTAATTTAGGAGAGATATTTAGCGCATTAATCACTCCACAAGTTTCATTTAAATTAGGATAATAAACACTCAATATTATAGTCGTCAAAAAATTGAAGGATTAACGATTAAGCATCAAAATAAGTCACCGTTAATGATGAGGAATTGAAGTAATTTCATCTACTGTCAAATAACGCCATTGACCCACATCGACATCAAGACGGATCTTGCCGACTTGTTCTCGGTGTAATCTGTTGACTCTATTGCCTATACAAGCAAACATACGTTTCACTTGATGGTACCGTCCTTCAGTAATGGTAAGTAATACTTCTTTAGCAGACACAAACTCTAGTTTAGCTGGAAGAGTGAGTGTATCCTCACCTTGTAGCTTGAGTCCATGCTCGAATTTATTTTGGATCTCCAACGCTATCTCACCACAGATCTCTCCTTCGACAGGATCACGCAGATAGACTCGATAAACCTTTTCACAACGGTATTTAGGATTGAACACATTAAAAGACCATCGGCCATCGTCGGTAATGAGTAATAAACCTGTGGTATCGGCATCTAAACGCCCAGCGATATGAAGTTCACAAGTATTATCCAATGGTATAAAATTAAATACACTTGGGTGATCACCATCCACATTAGAACTCAATGTACCTGCAGGTTTATGCAACATAATATAGCGCGAAGCTCTAGCCGTAAGCTTTTCCCCATCTAAAGTGATGTGATTATTCTCATGGATCTGAGAAGAAGCTGAAGTCACAACTTCACCATTGACTAACACTTCACCTGCTAAAATCACAACAGTCGCCTCACTCCGAGTGAGCTCGGTACTCTTACATAAAAATTTATCGAGGCGCATGGTTAATACTCAATTTCATCAATATTTCACTGGCTGAACAATATAAAATAACTCATCTTTATTTTCACTATATTTCACTGTTTATTCATACTTAATCCACCTACCAGTGTCCCTTATCAGTATCCTGCCTTAATCCCCAGGATACTGATCAATTCAAAGAAGCAATTAGCTCTGAGTGACTGCGGGAATATTTATTCTACTTAGGTTTTCATTAGATCCGATTTTCCTCATTTCACCAGCAATGATTTCAGCCTCAGTTCCAATGATTATTTGAATATTATCACCACCAATACGGATCATACCGCTTGCCCCTAAGGCTTTAATCACACTCTCATTGACAATACTGCTATCAATGAGTGTTAAACGAAGGCGGGTAATACAAGCATCAATAACCACCATATTATCAAAGCCACCAATGGCTTTAGTATACTGGCGAGCCTTATATTCAATATCGGTTAAATCATGCTTATCTTTGCCCTCTACCACGCAACTGACAGCGCTGTCATCAAGCGGCTCTCGACCGGGTGTTTTCAAGTTAAACATCTTGATACTAAAATAGAATACGCAGAAATAAATCACTGAGTACGCCAAGCCTATAATCACAACAGTCCATGGATTAGTGGCAAGTCCCCAGTTAAGTATCAGATCAAACAAACCTGCAGAAAACCCAAAGCCTATTAATGCCCCCATCGATGTCGTCAACGCCAACGACACACCAGTTAACAACGCATGTACAGCATATAAGCCAGGCGCTAAGAACATAAACATGAACTCAAGAGGCTCTGTAATACCGGTTAAAAAAGCCGTCACGGCCACTGAAAATAACATGCCACCAATTTGAACTCGTCGCTCTATATTAGAAGTTAAATACATTGCTAGAGCCGCAGCAGGTAACCCAAACATCATCACAGGAAAGAAGCCAGTCATGAAAACACCTGCATTAGGATCACCAGCAAAGAAGCGGTGCAAGTCTCCCCTAACCACCTCTCCAGCAGCATTAGTAAAATCACCTAAACCAAACCAAAAATAAGAATTCAATACATGGTGTAACCCAAAAGGAATCAAGGCTCGGTTTAACGTGCCATAAACAAATTGGCCAATAGACCCTGAATCGGCAATAGCGTGACCAAATAGATCAATGCCATTTTGAATACCAGGCCAAATGTACCCACAAACCCAACCAATACCCAGCATAAACAAGCCGGTCATAATAGGCACTAATCGCTTACCATTGAAAAAGCCAAGCACAGCAGGCAAAGAGACAGCATGGAAGCGGTTATAAGTATGGCCAGCCACAATACCACTAATAATGCCACCAAAAAATGACATATCGATACTTGGATCTAACGTTACTGTCGTTCCCTTAAGGATAAAGAAACCCACAGCTCCCGCTAACGCCGCAGCACCTGCACCATCGACAGCGATTCCTACCGCAATACCCATAGCAAAAAGTAAAGGAAGGTTGCTGAAAATCGCATTACCCGCTTCAGCAATAAAAGGGATCCCTAATAGATCTGGTTGACCTAAACGCAGTAGCAAGGCTGCTACTGGTAGAACCGCTATCGGCAGCATTAATGCCTTACCGAGTTTTTGCATATACCCCAATATATTCACAATTAAACCTCTTAATTATTTTTATCGTATTAAAAATGGATAACCTTCTTAACTTCACCAACATCAAAAGCCGTATGACGCACCAAATACTAAAGCATTATTCTGATTATCAGCCTGATTACGGAATTCAAAATAGGGTTGAACCCCTTTTCGAGTCCATGTTGCACGTAACTCATGATCCATAGTATTGTCACGCGAAGAGCCATCTTTTGTATCCCCAGCAATGAGATACACGTTATTATAGCTTAGTGTTAGCTGCGTATCTGCTACGGCGTAACTAATACGATTATCCATACGTACATCCGCATCATTTTCTACAGATGTGGCATCAATGTGTACACGAGTGCGGTTAGAGATAGACCATCCATTATCAAAATTATAACCAACTTTGACCAATGGCCGATATTGAACAGTGTCACCGTTTGCCACTAAATGATGATAACCTACAGCCACCCAGAAATGACTATTCACATTGATTGATTGCTCCATTCCTAATGTGACATAGGGAGCAGAATTCGTCTCTCCAGTCAGCTCACCTAATTGAATATCATCAAACTCAGTCAGTAAAGTGAGTCCACCTAAAGAATTATCAAAAGTATGCCCAGCTTCTAACGTTGAGGTTATCTCTGAACCGTGGATATCGCCATCATGAAATTGTACGTTACCCGTTACATAAGAAGAATCTGCTATTACTGAACCCGAGATAAAAATGGCAGGGATAGTGCAAGCGAATGTCGTTTTTTTTATTATTTTTTTCATTATTTTTATCCTAAATATCTTAACCTAAATATCCTGTGTATCTTCATTAGCTAACAATTGAATCGCGCATTTTTTAATACTTTAGTATCAATATGTAACAATACGTTTAATGGCGCATCATTGTGTTTGTTAACCGAGTAAGAATACCGAGCAAACCTGAACAAAAGCTGAACGAAGGATAAATATCACCCTATAACGTCTCTCATCAGACCACATTCATTTATGTCTACATCTTTACGAAAGCATACTGAACCAGATAAAAATTAAAAAAAGCACCACTTATAATCTGCATGCTAGATTTAATTTATTACTGGATATACGAGTTGTTGTGATGGGGGATATAAGATCAAAGCAGAATTTAATATCTAATGATACTTATCCTTAGATAACAGTAAATATAGACTCAGTAGTGAAGTTAAACGGTATCTATTAGCCCTGTTGCACATTATTTATTGTTCGGTAATTGCGTCATAAATCATACCAAAGGCCATTAATAAAGGGGATATTAATGACCTTAACTTAACAATAACACCGACGCTAAACGATCATATGGTTGTAGACACATTCAACGACACCGCATTAATTAAGCTATCTCTTATCATTTTTAGCATTGATGCTTAATGCTATCGCTTCAGCCACTTTGATACCGTCAATGGCTGATGACATAATACCTCCAGCGTAACCTGCTCCTTCTCCTGATGGATAGAAGCCTTTGGTATTGATGCTTTGAAAATCGTCGCCTCGTTTAATGCTAATAGGAGATGATGTACGAGTCTCAACACCGGTCAACGTTGCGTCTTCCATGGCAAACCCACGAATTTTTTTATTAAAGGCCGGAATCGCCTCACGAATAGCATCGACACAATATTGCGGTAATAAATGAGTCATATCGGTCAATTTAATACCAGGCTTATATGACGGCTCTACAGCACCAAGTACATCTGAAGAGATACCTTTCATAAAATCCCCCACGAGTTGAGCCGGCGCATCATAGTTTTCACCTCCAAGTAAATACGCTGCTTTCTCAAGTTGACGCTGCAAATCTATTCCTGCCAAAGGATGAGCCGGATAATCACTTGGATCAATGCCCACCACAATAGCACTGTTAGCATTACGTTCATTACGTGAATATTGACTCATACCGTTAGTGACGACCGCATGCTCTTCAGATGTTGCAGCAACCACAGTTCCGCCAGGGCACATGCAAAAGCTATACACTGAACGACCCGATTGACAATGATGAACGAGCTTATAATCCGCAGCACCTAAAATTGGATGGCCAGCAAATTGACCAAATAGAGCTTCATCGATAACTGATTGGTTATGCTCAATTCTAAAACCAACGGAGAAAGGTTTAGCTTCGATGTAAATGCCTTTTTCATGGATCATTTTAAACGTATCGCGAGCGCTGTGTCCTATCGCCAAGGCAATATGCTGAGATTTAATTTCAGACCCATCAGCCAAGGTTAAACCGTGTATTTGTCCATCATCAACATGAAAATCATCAACCCGGGCGCTAAAACGAATCTCCCCGCCCAGTTCGATAATCTTAGCGCGCATCTTCTCGACCATGCTAACCAGTTTAAACGTACCGATATGTGGTTTACTTACATATAAAATCTCTTCAGGAGCTCCAGCTTCAACAAATTCATTCAGTACTTTACGGCCATAATGTTTTTTATCTTTAATTTGAGTCCACAGTTTCCCGTCAGAAAAAGTGCCTGCACCGCCTTCACCAAACTGCACATTCGATTCTGTATTTAACGTCTTTGTTCTCCAAAAACCAAACGTGTCTTTAGTACGCTCACGCACTTCTTTACCGCGCTCAAGGACAATAGGGTTATAACCCATCTGTGCCAAGACCAAACCAGCAAAAAGACCGCATGGACCAAAGCCGACGACCACGGGACGGTCACCTAAATCTTCAGGGGCCTTAGCCACAAATTTATAACTCATATCAGGAGTTGCTTTAATTGATTGATGATTTGAAAACTCTTCGAGTAAAGCCGCGTCTTTCGATGTGGTAACATCCAGTGTATAAAGCAAAAAAATGCGGTTTTTAGTACGAGCATCAATACCACGACGAAACACGACAGTATCAATCAGCTCATCAGCCGAAATATTAAGCATAGTTAATGTGGCTTGGGTCAGCTCTTGTGCTGAGTGATCAAGATCGAGTTTAATATTAGCGAGGCGTATCATGATTTTTCCAGATTTATGTTACTTAGTTATAGTAAAAAATAAACGTCAAAGCAGTGCGGTATAATGAGCAGACGATTTTATTCTGTTTATCACATCAATTGGTGATACTTAACAATATCGAAAAACATTGAAATTCGTGTTTGGATCCGTATGATCCCGATATTGGCAGTTAAACTTTCCTTGCGAAGTTTAACAGAAATCAAATCAAAGTTGCGAAGATAGTATGGCTTTTGTTGTCACCGATAACTGCATAAAGTGTAAATATACAGACTGTGTGGCGGTTTGCCCCGTCGATGCCTTCCATGAAGGGCCTAACTTTTTAGCCATCAACCCAGATGTGTGTATTGATTGTGAACTGTGTGTACCTGAATGTCCGGCTTTGGCCATCTACCAAGAAGATGCACTCCCAGACGATATGCAGCATTATTTAACATTAAATGCCGAGCTTGCTGAAATTTGGCCAGTTATCACTGAAATAAAAGATGCACCACTTGATGCACAAGAGTGGGACGGTATAAAAAACAAACAAGAATACCTCATTATTTAGCTCACTTCACATTCACTGTATATAAAAACACTAAACACTCACCCTAATTAAGCATGTGGGCACTCTTTATCTCGCCTTCAAAAGCAATGCTAAAGCAGATGAAAAAGATCATAATTTTTTATGATCTTTTTATTAGCGGTACTTACTGATAAATTTGGCCATTATGCTTAAGCCAGCCATCTAGATGATGAGCTTGAGGATCATGATGAGTCCAATGAATAATTCCACCTTTATCATTAAACTCATATTGACCATTAAACTCAACTGAATCACCTAAGCCAATGTCCTTGATTCGAGGTGCAAGATCAATATTATGCGCCACTAATAATGTTTGCTGATTGGGTAAGCGTAAAATAAACCGCTGATGTCGACTTCCTTCATCATCGTCCGCTAATAATTTAATCACTGTCCCTATTGCATTGACCTGCACACCATTTAATTTCTGTTGATAAGCTTTCGCGATATGCGCTGTACCAACAGATGTCAAAGCAAGAGAGTCGTGAGCCACCTTAATGTCTGGATTTGATACGCTAGCCGCTTTAGCGGGTGAATTCATAAGCTTGTTATAAGCAAAGCTTGCACCAGCCAAAAGCAGCATCATAATCCCAACACGAAATAAAAGACCTTTGGTAGGGGCATGAATAGAGCCTATAACCTGCCTTTCTCTCCCACGATATTCTCTTTCTTGGCTGCGAAGCCCCTGCTTAAGCTTTACGTCTGATTTAACTTCAACACCATCAATACGAGCTTCAATGGCATTTAATTTACCACCAGGTTTATGCTCAAGTTGAAAGAAGATGATGTCTCCCTCTAAAGGGCGTCGACTCATATGAGTTAACCTAGATGCATGAATAAAAACATCTTTTAGCTTAGGCTGGTCCGCAATCAATTCAGGCTCGATAAAACCAAAGCCTTTATCATCTCTCCAGCGAACTAATGTCCCTTTTAGTATTTTTTTTTGCATGTATTTCTTCTTAATCCTAGTATGAGAAAGCTAAACACTATAAGTGCAATATAACACTATTTTACAGAGTGTTACCCGCAATAATACCAATCACTATTAAAGATTTACTCACTGAGTAAGAGTTGAGTGTTTCTCAAGCAACACCAGGATAAATCATAAGAAACAATGGATTTAAAGTAGCAACAAAAAGAGAAGTAGAGTATAAGTATTAACAAAATAAACAAATGAACACTCAACGAGTGTTCAAAATCCAATCAAGCAGTGTCCATCACCTTGAAAAATGTTTAATGATGATAGGAAAATAAATTAAAAAGTCGTCGATAAAAAACGTTTGAAATTACATCACCTGCAAAGCTAAATTCAACAAAAAACTGACATCAATAATGGAAGAGGTATTAAGATCTATGGATAGTGTTAATTTATTGGTTTTCTTAACGGCATCGTTAGCAATCAATGCAGTGCCTGGCGCTGATGTGGTATATGTGGTCTCCACATATAAACACAGCGGAATAAAAGCAGCAAACTTATGTATTATAGGGCTATTTCTGGGGTATTTATTTCATGTGTTAATCACATATATTGGCATATCAAAAGTCATAGCCTCTAATGAAATACTATTTAATGGTATAAAATACCTTGGCTCAGGATATCTAATCTATCTTGGTATAAAAATGATACATGAAACGTACAAATCTAAAAAAACAATAAAGGGCGATAGTGGAAAAAAAGATACTGGAACAATTCATATTACCAATAACAAGCACTCGTATATTGCAAAAGGATTTCTTATCAGTGCACTAAATCCAAAGGTAAGCTTATTTTTTCTATCTTTTATTCCTCAATTCATAGACAGTAGTGATACTGATTCAATGTTAACAATTGTATTAGGATTGATATTCTGCATTGGTGCAACATTCTTTAATTTTTTCTACTGTTACATAAGTAAAGTAAAGCTCAATATAAAATTTGAAGTGGTAAAATATATTCCTGGATTTGTGCTGACTTCACTAGGAGTTTACACAGCAATATAAATATATATCCTGCGATCAGTAACTGCAAAGCCATTGCTTTGCAGTTACAATTTATGTGTTAAAAGACGTATTAAAAACGACCAATAACACCTACACCCATATCAACACCATCAACATCTGAATCTAGCATTTTAGATAAGTTGAAATTAGCAGAAAAATTATCAGAAATACGTAACCAATAAGCAGTTCGGACATCAAATCCATCAAGAGCTTCGTTATCCGAACTAGTGTAACCTGCCCCAACCGACCAAGAGTTGTTCACATACCAATCAGCACCTAGATTTAAATCATCGTCAGAGCCAGAATGTAACCAATTAGCTGTTAGATCAACACCCGCGATAGATTCAAGTGCAATATAGCTGCGCAAATTTAAACCATATGTTTCTTTAACATTTTTATCACCATCGTTATAAAATGCAGATACCGCTGATGACTCATTGAAGTAGTAACCCGCTTTTGCACCATAAAGATTGTTAGTGTGTTCAAAACCTACTTGCTGGTAGTTAGCAGAAACAAACCATTTTGAAGCAAAAACATAGGTGCCATCAACACCATATGCATCACGAGCACTGTCATTAACGTTGTAATTAGCACCTAAATTGGTTGTTTGCGCAATAAAGCCATTAAGCGCATAAGGGCTTTTGCTTTGATCAACTGGAGCAACATAGTAACGATAATGAGCATTCAAATTGCCGTCACTTACTTCCTCAGAATTTGTGTCGTAATTTAAGCTGGCTTCATGTTGGAAAGCATTATCTTGTGCAGCGATGGCACTCATGCTTGTTAAACCCAGTAAAATTGCTAGCGCTGAGGTTGTTTTTTTCATCATTTTATTCCCTTTATAATTATGTAGCTAGGAGAATAAAAGTGTTTAGAGGAACATTAGATATGACATTTTTTGTGTTCAATCCATTGTACTCCGAGTATTCAATTCACTCAAATACCCTGCTCTCCTAGCGCGGTGGATAATAGTGTAATTAGCACAAAAATGGAAACAAAAAATCATATGAAATTAAAAAATAACACTCAATCACAAACAAAAAAAACATTTTGACCATACTTAAAGCTAAATAGTAATCACAACGTTATACATAATTAGCTTTTAACACAATTTAAAGCTTATTTTTTCACTTGGTCAATACAAGACACATCCTTTTCACTATCGAGTATGTGCATTCCAGCTGTAATGGCCACAACTGCTTTGGAATTGAATTCCCTTTGATAAAGGGTATACACCACAAACAAACTTACACCAATAAAAAGAAGTGGATGAAAAAACCAGCTCAATACAGCCATTGAAAAATAGTAAGTACGAAGTCCATAATTATAAGAATGAGCAGCCTGATCTTGAACAACCGCCATTTGTTTTGCATAACGTTTCAAACTTTCATTTTTTCCAGTTTTATCAATAGGTGCTGCACCTACCATCACATTAAGAAAACCATATTGACGCATTGACCAAGTAAACTGAAAAAAAGCCATTACAAAAATAAAAGTCAATAAACTTAATTTAAGTTGAATAATGGCATCATTAGGCACTGCAGTATAGGGGATAGAGGCAATGACAGATTCGAGCTGTGCTACCTGAGAAAATAAAGTTAATACACCTGCAAGGATCAGCATCGTCGTCGATGCAAAGAACGTTATATTGCGTTCAAGATTTGCCAGTAATGCCGCTTCACCCACTCGAATTTCTCGGGTGATTAATTCATTCATCCAATGAATACGATGTTGATGTAAACAACGTGCAATACAATCCGTATTTTTTGCCTTGCGTCGAGAAAATGAGGTATAACCTATCCAGCAAACAAGAAAACAAACAAGTGCCACAAGATCCAACAGAGAATAAGACATAACAACCTTCTAGATATCAAAAAGTAAACCAATTAAAGCAGCTTTCAATGCTACCTACCACAAAATTATTCCCGTCGAATATGACTTTTATGCATCACACGAGATTAACGATTCTTTTCAATCGATAGATGGATCCTTACTCACATCTGATATCTCTAAATACAAAATAAATCAAACAAAATTATGGTACATATTGATAGAGGACTATGTTATTTTCGCAATATCAATTTCATCAGGCACTAATATTTTATGTTTAGCCCCAAGAGCTTATCTTTTTTATCCCAGCTCACCAATAATAATGAGCGAGAATGGTTCAAGGCCAATCAAGTTCAATACGAGAACGACGTTCGTACCCCAGCCCTTCAATTTATCCAAGCTATGCAACCCCATGTGCTTGCACTCTCTCCAAGGTTAGTTGCCCTACCCAAAAAAGTAGGCGGGAGCTTGATGCGCCCACAAAGAGACGCTAGATTCAGCAAAGATAAAACGCCTTACAAAACGAACGTTGGCATTCAATTTAGGCATTTTCAAGGTAAAGATGTCCATGCACCAGGGCTCTATGTCCATCTTGCTAATGAAGGTTGCTTTCTTGGCGCTGGTATTTGGCATCCTGACTCAACAGCACTCAATAAGCTGCGCACTTGTATCGATGAAAATCCAAATGCTTATAAAAAAGCACTCATTCAACTAAACCATGCTGGATTTGAAATGCAGGGAAATAGCTTAATTAGGCCACCAAAAGGTTACGATAAGGCTCATCCCATGATAGATGAGCTTAAACGTAAAGACTTTATCGCCATTAAGCCTATCTCATCGCAACAGTTCGAAGATAAAGACTTTGTCTCTTGGTGCGCGAAAGAATTTGAACACACCCAAAAACTAATGGGCTATCTGTGTTTCGCATTAGATCTAGATTATTAACAAGGATCAATTCACCCCATAGCTGAACCTTCAACAGGATCGAAACGATAGGTATATCATTAATGATGTAACTAAGAGGCGACAAAAAGCCATTCATATTAGACGTGAATGGCAATAATGGTTTTTGTTTCTATCAAAATGGGGAATTATTGCTAAACTTTCTGACTATCAACTTAAATAATAAGCATAACCAAACTCAAATTTTTACTCCTACACGATGAATAATAGCCATTAACCCATAATTTTTGGAGTCATTATGATAGAACTCTACACTGCAGCAACCCCTAATGGACATAAAATATCGATTGCGTTAGAAGAGATGAAACTGGAATATAAAATTCATCACCTAAATTTGATAGAAGGCGAGCAGAAAAAAAAGAGTTTCTAGCAATCAATCCTAATGGCCGTATCCCTGCCATTATTGATCGAGACAACGATAATTTCGCAGTATTCGAATCAGGGGCTATTTTACTTTACTTAGCAGAGAAAACGGGGAAATTTCTACCAGCTAATCCCAATAAACGATCTCAAACCATACAATGGTTAATGTTTCAAATGGGGGGGATTGGCCCCATGATGGGTCAAGCAAACGTATTTTATCGCTACTTTCCGGAAAAAATCCCTGCCGTTATTTTACGTTACCAAAATGAGAGCCGACGATTATTTGAAGTGATTAATCATCAGCTATCAGGCAACCAATATTTGGCTGGTGATCAATATACCATCGCAGATATGTCAGCCTGGCCTTGGGTACGTAGTTATGAGTGGAGCGGTGTTGATATCACTGATCTAGAACACTTAAAAAACTGGGTTAACAAACTTGCCGAACGTCAAGCTTGTCAAATAGGCATCATCACACCCCCACCTTCAAATCTAAGCGACAACGTGCGAGCCGAGCAAATGAGTAAGATGGCCTCCCCCTCGACACTATCTTAAAATACTCACTTACCATAGATATCTGCACATTAGCAAGAGAGCAGCATTCTCTCAATCATAGAAACAAGGGCTTAGAGATAAGTTACCTGTAAATAAATGCCTTATTACCTTCTCTTCACTTTCTTAAATCAATTGAACATCAATTGAGAAAAGCAGGTATTACAGGTTGAGCCCGTTCTTTAGGACCTTTAGAGTTTATCGCTTAAAACACTGGCTATTTGATGCAAATGGCTTGATGACACATCGAGCATCCATGAAATGTGCAAATTAGCAGTACGACGGACAATTATTTCAAAAACTTACTGGTAAGTGAATATTTTATATGAGTTTGTCGTTCTTATCTTAAATAGATTTAAATCCTAAGTTGATTGATTGGATCTTCGACTATAGTTTTTATTATATTTAACTCATAGAAAAGGAAACGAAAGTGATTAAAGAAGATAAAAAAAACTTTAAAAACAAATTTTTAAAGTCAAAAAAGTCATTAACCTTGCTCATAGGGCTATTATCATTAAGCAGTCTACCCAGTACTGCTAAAGTCATCACTAGCCATGCATTAAGTGTAGGAACAGCATTAGAACTAGTGCAAGAAGGGTTAGCTAACTGTGCTAAAGATAATTATAATGTCAGTGTTGCTGTTGTTGATCATAATGGTATTTTGAAAGCCTTTGCCCGCCATGATCCTTCTGGGCCCCATGCCGCAGAAGGCGCCAGAAGAAAGGCTTTTAGTGCAGCTTCGATGGGAGAAAGTACTGAGTTTTTTTTCAAACTGATCAAGCAAGAACCTGAACTACAAGGACTGCACAGCTTACATGATGAACTGTCTTTGCTTCCTGGCGGCTTACCTATTAAATACAAAGGTAAAGTCATTGGTGGTATTGGCGTTAGTGGAGCACCTGGTGGTGATCTCGATACCGCTTGTGCTGCGGCAGCCCTCAAAAAAGTCCCTATCGATAATTAACAATTATAGCTCACCACACTTTACAATCTTAAGTAGAGAACGCTAAACATGCTTCAAAAGTCAACATCAGCCATAGTATTACGATAGCTGATGTTGGCTGTAAATGACCTTAAAATTCACCAACCTTCAAATAAAAAAGCGACATTTTAAGCTAGACCCCTATCTGTTATAATCAAGCAAGATAAATCCCACTAAAACTAACCATGGGTCGAACTTTGAACACTAGCCGAACAAATTCAACAGGCCAAATAACCACTATCAAATCATCACCAGAGAGACAACCACTCTCTTTCGATGATCTACACGCTCAGACCCCAGCTCAAAAACGCGCTTTAAGTTATGCCAATACTTTATACTTCTTGTTTCATCAAGTCATGGACACTAAGCTGCCAGCAGATCGCGTAGTAGGTGAATACTTTAGAGTTAATAAGAAACATGGTTCTAAAGACCGACGAGTTATCCGTGAAAGCCTATTTGCTTTGTTTCGTTGGTGGGGGTGGTTACGTAAATTCAATATTCACTTGAAACAAGAACAAAATAGCCAAATTTGGTTGCTCGTTTTGGCGACCAACGCGCGCTTAGAATCCCATAATTGGAGTGACTTAATCTCAGCTTGGTGCATATTCTGCCACATTGACACACTCGAACTCGAAACAGTCCCTATGTTAAGCAGCGTCGCTGAAAAATGCGCTTGGATAAACAGCCAATTCACCACACTTACCTTTACTACAGACGAACTTGTTCCAGCTTGGTTTTGGGAAATATGCCCAAGTCATAACACAGAGCAAGGTTTATGCTTAATAGAATCGCTTTCTTCTCGACCTCCTATCTGGGGCCGAGTACAGAATATTAACGTTAAGAGTGCGATTCAAAAACTTCTTACATTAGATATCTCGGCCACTGGCAGCGAGTTTTTCAGTGACAGCATCAATCTTGGTCACAAGAATATTAACCTTAACGGCTTAACACTTTATAAAGAGGGGGAGCTTGAAATACAAGATTTAGGATCTCAAGTCGTCGGCCAAATATGTGATCCTCAAGCTAACGACAAGTGGTGGGATGCCTGCAGCGGTGCCGGTGGAAAAAGTCTACAATTGACATCACTTATGTTACAAAAAAATAAACAGGCAAAAGGTAATATCATTGCTTCCGATATACGTAAAAAGCCACTTAAAGAACTGACAAAACGTGCCGAACGCGCTGGTTTTAAGCAGATAGCTATATCACCTTGGGCATCAGATGAACTGCCGGTGCCCTATGCACACTTTGATGGTGTTCTTGTCGATGTACCCTGCAGCTGTACTGGCACCTGGCGACGTAACCCGGATATGCGCTGGACAGATACAATCAACTCAGTACTAGATAAATCAGCTCTGCAATTAGATATTTTACAACGCGCTAGCCTAGGGGTGAAAGAACACGGCACTTTAGTTTACGCGACTTGTTCTCTCTCTCCTTTGGAAAATGAAGCTGTGGTTAATGCTTTCCTAGCACAACACGATGAATTTAGCCTAGAGGTTACCACTCACCCATTTACTAATATGCAAGCAACAATGCACACAATACAACCTTATCAGGCTGATACCGATGGCATGTTTGTAGCGCGTATGGTAAAACGCTAACTCCCCCACTAAGGCGACTTATCAGTCGCCTTTTTATAACCAATATAAGCATCACTCTTGTCCTATTATTTAGCGTCCTTCACCATTGAAAACAAGAGGGTATCTGTTACCAAAATTTGCTAAGCCTCAAATAACATCTATCCTAAATGATTAATACATAAAGAAATACTCCAGCATTTGCTAAAGTTTTATTCATAATAATTTGCGTATCAAATAAATTAATATTCACCTTGAAAGGAATAAGGCTATGGAACAAATACGCCCTGATTTTATCTATTCCCCAGGCTCTATGTTAATGCACTCCCCCCTTATCCTACATAAAGCAGATATGTATGGTTTTTTTATCAAAGGTAAACAACATAACTTACAAAAATCGATTGACACTAGCCTCAACCAAGTCGCGGGAAATCACATGTATTTTAACGTTCTCTCCCCCTATGTACTAACCAGTTTTACTCGGATCAATAAAGCTTATTCTCACTATCCCCAAGACAGGCATAAAGGCTGGCTCCAAGAAACAGATATTATCACTTGGATCATGGTTGGTAGATACAAAAATGCTAGCAGCGACGAGATTAGCCATGTCTATTTTCATCCTTTACATACTTTCGTTAATGATGCGATGGCCTTAATCAATGGTCGTGAACTATTTGGTTATCCTAAGTACATGTGTGACTATGAAATGCCAATGCCAAATCAACCTCTGACTAAATTGAGTCTGGCAGTCAAGAGCTTTAAAACGTTCTCAGCCGACACTGAACTCACTATGCACCCCTTACTTGAGGTTAACTGCGAGGCTAAAGAAGAACATACACTTTCGACCATTGAAGCCATCACTCAAATCTGGCAACTATTTAAAGAACAAACAGACTTTATTCCTGAGCTCAATAAGTTAGGTGAAGAACAATTATTTAGCTTATTATTTAAACCAGCCATAGATCAAATTTTCTTAAAACAGTTACCAGACTCAGCAGGTGATAAAGCGGTTTATCAAGCGATAACAGCTTCACCAGCTAAAATAACTAAAGTGCATTCTCTTTCACTGCTCGAAAACAATCTACTGGCTACTGTCTTCGACAATGCCAGCTTTCCATTAAAGGAATCTTTAGGCTTAGAGCTGGGTGAGCAAAATGTCTTACTGCCTTATCATGTTAATTTTGATTTCGAGGTACCACAAGCTGAAGTTATAGTCGATAACTCTACAATAAAAAAAGAAAAAATAGCCATATTAGGTGGCGGTGTTGCAGCCATAACCGCAGCAACTTGCTTAACTGAGCAACCTGGGTGGCAG